>JAUQVQ010000314.1:0-2534 GCA_039794725.1 Gloeomargarita sp. HHBFW_bins_162 | reverse complement strand
TTTTTGAAATTCATGACCGCTATTTGGATGGGACAATTGCGACGGTTAAAGATGCGGTAGATTTCCTGGTGAATGGGATTTTTGCGATTGCCGGTCGTCCGATTTATCATCATGTATACATTCGAGGGGAATGTTACGAAGTCATCCCCAAAAGTAAGGGGTTTATGTGGCTTTATGAGGCGGCATTGCCTTATGTGGAAGCCGTATTTTATCGCACGTCACCGTTCCGAGGTACTAAATCCTACAATGCCCAAGCGAACATGGTGCCAGACCGGCAAAAAGATTTCCACTACGGGGTGTTGTATGCGGATAAATTTCCGGTGGGCACGGCTGGGATTCCGCCGACCCTTTTGGCACAGGATATGTTGCATTTTCTGCCCGATTATCTGGTGGATTACTACCGCAAACATTGCCGGGGTGAAGACGATATGTTGAACCAACTGGCGATTAGTTTTCAACGTTCGATGTATTGCGTCACTTCGGCGGTATTTCAGGCATTACGGGCGGCATTACTTTATCCCTTGGACGACCCGAATCCGAGACATCTGATGGCAAATCGTCGGTTTTTTGAAGCTCAATTGGATCGCTTTTGCCGCTCGGAATACGGGATACGAGATGCAGCACGCTTGCGTTATATTCAGACCCCGGATTATCGCTAGGCAAATTAGTGAAAACGAAAAAGATTTGAGAGGGCACCTCTATTTATTGAAGCGCAGGGAAAATTCTCTTGCCAGAACGCCCGAATGACGGAGAACTGCGCCCCTGCGAGATCGGCAATTTTTAGAGGTACCCTCAATGTAATAAATCAAAATCAAATGTTTTTGCTATGCACCTCCGACCGACAACGGCCAAAGTCCGCCAAGCCCTCATTAATATCTGGCGTGCGGAATTATCGGGGGCAGTATTTTTAGACCTATGCACTGGGACGGGAGCAGTTGCCCTAGCGGCTCATCAGGCGGGGGCACGGTTGGTGGTTGCGGTAGATAATTCAGCCAAGGCGATTCGCAGTCTGACCATGCATACGAATCGGGAGGATTTCTATACTGTGCGAGGGACATTACCGGGGTGCCTAGCAAATTTGCAAACGGTGTTTGATTTAATTTACTTTGATCCCCCCTACGCCAGTGGATTATATTTGCCAGTTTTAGCAGGTATTGTCACCTACGAGCTACTCGCTGTTGATGGCGAATTAGCAGTAGAACACCACCACCATCTAACGTTACCGGAACAGTATTTGTGCCTCCAACGTACCCGTCAAAAAATCTACGGTGATACGGTGTTGAGTTTCTATCAAATAGCGACCTAGGTTAATTCCGTTTATATTGTATATAGGCGGCCATAAATAACCCGGCCAAGGTCACGGGGATCAATCCCAACACAATGCTTAAAACTAATGGTTCAATCATGGGCTTAACCTGTCTGCGTGATTAATCTCTCACTTATTTTAACGTAATGGGTCAGCTTTGGCGGCGATTTTGGGGGGCGGTAGCGTTTTACACCATTTTGCCCGTACCAGCGGAAGCTGAAGTGCAGCAGGTGGCGATGTGGGCACCCCTGGTGGGATTACTCTTGGGTAGTGTACTTTCGCTGGTAGATGTACTGCTTACTCCCATGCCCCTATTGCCCCGCAGTGGGGTGGTAGTGGCGGCGGCTCTGTGGTTAACCGGGGGGTTGCACCTGGATGGGGTGATGGATACGGCCGATGGTTTGGCGGTGACAAACTCGGAACGGCGGCTTGAGGTGATGCGGGACAGTCGCACAGGTGCCTATGGGGTGATGGCCGGTTGTTTGGTGATTGTCCTGAAAATAATTGCCCTGGCGAGTTTACCTTCCCATCGGTTTTGGTTATTGACAGCGGGCATGGGCTGGGGGCGGTGGGGGCAAGTGGCGGCGATTTGTTTTTATCCCTACCTGAGAGCAGAGGGCAAGGGCAAAATTCACCATCAGGAACCGTTGGCGTGGCAATGGCTCCCCGGCTTAGGGCTGTTGTTGGTGTGGGGGGAATTGTGGCGGCGGCTGACCGGCGATGGCATGGCTCCTCTATTCACAGGAATGGGATTACTGGTGGCGTTAGGGGTGGGATTTTGGTTGTACCGGCGATTCGGCGGGCATACGGGGGACACCTACGGAGCGGTGGTGGAGTGGGTGGAAACGCTATGTTGGTGTGCTGTTAACTTAATTTAGGGGTACTTTAAGGGCACCTCTGTAAGGGAACCTCTATTTATTCAATCGGACAAAAAATCCCTTAGTTAGAATGCAGAAATTACGGAGAACCAGAGACGGGGGTTGCGCCCCTGCGACCACTAACGAAGAATTAAAGACACCTTGAAGCTAAGGGAAAATTCTTTTGCCAGAAGACCCAAATTAGGAAAAACTAGAGACGGGGGCTGCGCCCCTGCGACCGCTAATGATGAATTAAAGACACCTTGAAGCGAAGGAAAAATTCTTTTGCCAGAAGACTCAAATTAGGAAAAACTAGAGACGGGGGCTGCGCCCCTGCGACCGCTAATGATGAATTAAAGACACCTTGAAGC
>JAUQVQ010000313.1:0-2557 GCA_039794725.1 Gloeomargarita sp. HHBFW_bins_162 | reverse complement strand
GAGATTATCGAGAACCAGAGACAGGAGCCGCGCCCCTGCGACGGCTAATTCACAATTTTTAGAAGTGCCCTGTAATTATTGGTTGGTGGTGCGACGGTGCCATTATCATCAATCAGTTGAAACTCTCATTTTCTTTACCCCCTTGCTCAAATCGGCGGGGTATAGTGCCATCCCTTTTGAATTGGCACCAAGGGTCGCGTTGCCCCCGTATTTGGTTGTTTCTTTCTTCTTTGTTCTCGAATCTTTTCGGATTGCTATAGTGCAAAAGGGAGGGCTGTAACACCTAAAACTTTAACGGGGTTTAGTTACTCGAATAAACTGAGAATTGCTAATCAACGGCTGATTATTTTGCCAAATCACGGTGTAACTACGTTCTTCTTCCTGGGTATCTCCATTGGGATAAAAATACGTATTTTGCCCCACCAATTCTAAGGTTGTCGCCGTGCGTCCGGTTACTCGTAAATCCTGCACCGTGACCCGATTAAATTGGGCAAAAAAGGCGGGGTCAAATTGATCCTGCATCGCCGGGGTATAGGCCAAGCGAGCTTGCGCCCAATTTTTTTCTGAAAGGGATTGATACAAACTTTTAATCAGGGCAATGGCTTCCTGTTCCTGATTAGGATTGGTCACCGTTGCTCGCCCGCCGCCGCCGCCGGGTTGGGGCGTGGCAGTTGCTTGGGGTTGCGGCGCAGGGGAAGCCACCGTTGCCCGTTGATTCCTAGGCGTTTGCTGTCCCTGCCACCAAAATAAACCCGCTACTCCCAGGGCAACCATGCCCCCGACCAAACCGCCAACTAAGGCCAATGACCATCCTTTATCCATCACTGACAATCGGGGGAACCTGTTGATGCCAAGCGGTACTTTGTTCATACGCATGGGCGATTTGCAAAATCAACGTTTCCTCGAAAACATTGCCAATCACCTGCAACCCAATCGGCAACCGTGTACTGGTAAACCCGCAGGGCACACTCAGGGCAGGCAAACCGGCCAAATTCACCGGAATCGTCATTAAATCCGTTAGGTACATACTCAGGGGGTCATTATCTTTACTGCCGATGGGAAAGGCGGGCACAGGCGCAGTGGGAGAAAGCAAGGCTTGCACCTGGGTAAACGCCTGGTCAAAATCCCGCCGGATCAACGTCCGCACCTTTTGCGCCTGGAGATAGTACGCATCGTAGTACCCCTGGGAAAGCGTGTAGGTGCCCAACATAATCCGCCGTTTCACCTCCCGCCCAAAGCCCTGCCCCCGGGTTTTCCCATACATACTCACCAGGTCATCCGCTGGCACCCGCAACCCGTAGCGCACCCCATCGTAACGAGCCAGATTCGCCGAGGCCTCCGCCGGTGCCAGGATGTAGTAAGCGGCCAACCCTTTGGCAAAGGTGGGGCAGGAGATGGGAAGGATTTTGGCGCCCAATTGTTCCAGATGCTGTACCGCCTGGGCAAACGCCTGCTCCACCTCCGGGTCTAACCCCTCCCCCAGGGTTTCCTGAATCACGCCCAAAGTCACCCCCGCCAACGGACGCGTGGAGGGTAAAGTGGTCAACGCCTGGAGATAGTCCGGCACCGGCGTATCAATGCTGGTGCTGTCCTTGGGGTCATGACCGGCGATAGTTTGCAACACAATCGCTACATCCGCCACCGTGGGAGCTAACGGGCCAATTTGATCCAACGACGACGCATAAGCCACCAAGCCAAAGCGGGACACCCGGCCATAGGTCGGTTTCAGCCCCACCACCCCACAAAAGGAAGCAGGCAGACGAATGGACCCCCCCGTATCCGACCCCAACGCCGCCGCACACTCCTGCGCCGCCACCACCGCCCCGGAACCCCCGGACGACCCCCCCGGCACACGGCTAACATCCCAGGGATTGGTGGTGATTTGATACGCCGAGTGTTCCGTAGAACTGCCCATCGCAAATTCATCCAGGTTGGTTTTACCCAAGACAACGGCTCCGGCCTGTGCTAAACGTTCCACAACGGTGGCATTGTAGGGTGGCCGATACCCCTCTAATATCCGGGATGCACAAGTGGTGGGAATGCCCTGGGTACACAAATTATCCTTGAGGGCGATGGGAATTCCCATGAGTAATCCCAGGTCTTCTCCCTGGGCACGCCGGTCATCGATCCTTTGGGCGTGGGCGAGTGCCTGTTCAGCAATGATGGTGAGATAGCCCCGCACCTGGGGTTCCCGCTGGCGGATGCGTTCCAAGTAGGTTTCCACGAGGGTAACACTGGACACTTCCCCCCGGCGCATATCTTGCTGTAATCGCTCAATGACGGACATGGGCACCCCCAACCAAACCGGTATGACTTTAGCACAGCGTTTGCCAAATCGGATGGGTATCGCCTATGGTAATATCTGTATTTTTTGTGTGCCAGGAGTGGAATCTATGCGGTTGGGGAGTTCTGCCCACAAGGAATTGTTTTGTCGAAGTTTGCTGGAGACCCATCGGGACTATGACCCCACCACCTTTGCCTGGCCGGAATTAGATGGAGAAACCCTGAAGTTTTTGCGGAGTATTCCCTTTTGGCAAGAAGCCCTGGCGACGGAAAA
>JAUQVQ010000312.1:0-2557 GCA_039794725.1 Gloeomargarita sp. HHBFW_bins_162 | reverse complement strand
ACGCCCCTGCGACCGCTAATCATGAATTAATAGAGGTTCCCGCAAGAGGTCTAATCATCCGGTGTTTTTGCCCTAATCGTTTAGCGTTCCGGGGAGCGATACTGACTGGGCACGGTTACAGTAGAAAGTCCCGCCAAAGTCCGTAAATTCTGGCTTCGCACCAATTCGGTAAAATTCAACCCCCGCCGTTCCAACTGGGCTTGCTGTTCAATTGCTTCCAATAATGCCCGTGCCGCTTCGGTTTCGGTATATTCCCGCCGTTGCGCCAGAGTTACCGCCGCTTCGTCCGCCTGTAATTCGTAGGCCGGGGAACGATAATTTTTTAACAACTGGCGCAGGGACACACCCGCTAACCCCAGACCGACAATCACCCCCACCCCATCCCCTTGGATGCCCTGAAACGCCACTGCCACACTGCCCGCTAGAATTAAACCTTGTGACCAACCGGGGCGAAACCAGCTAATTCCCCGCAACCAGCGATCCGTGCGCAAAAAGAGCAAATCCCGTTGGGGTTCGGTGAGGTTTTGCCAGAGTTGAAAGTTAATCTGCACGGGCCATTCCGTGCGCCACGGCCAGGGAAACGGGACGGTCAACACCTCCACCTGCTGGGGTTGGGGAATGACCCGCAACTTCATCCGACTGCTGGCGGGGAGCAAATCCAACAGCCGCCCAATCTCAGCGTCCCGGTCAAACTCGTCCATCAGGAACCTGTAACGGCGATGGTTTCAACTACTTTTATTGTGCCATCCGGGTTGACCATCCACACGTCATATTCCCCCACCACATCCCCGTTGGCGTCAAAATCCACCACACTGCTCGCCCCCTGGTAATTGATTTCCTGCCCCTGTCTGAGCAACGTTAACCCTTCACATACATCGGTCACGGGCGTACCGGGAGGATTGGCCACCGCTGTAATTTTCTCTCGCACCTTCACCCCTCGGTTGGACTGAGCCGCCTGTGCCGCCAACACCAATACCGCCGCTGCATCCCAGGTGTTGGGAGCAAATACAACGGGTTCTCGGTTAAAGGCCTGTCGGTAGCGCTGTTGAAAATCCTTTAACCCCGGCCCCCCCGCCGCCGGTGCCGTACCGATTACCCCGGCAATAATCAACTGACCCTGAGGCGTTCTGCCCACCGATGTAGCTAATTGATTATCTTTCAGCCCATCCGTCAACACGAGGGGAATGCGGGGCACAAAGCCCTGTTGAAACGCTGAACGAATCACTATCGTTCCGGTCTCGGGATAGCCCACCAAAATCACCGCCTGGGGGTTACGGCCAAATACGGCTCGCACTTCCGAATCAAAACTGGCACTTTGCCCCTCGTAAAACTGGGTCGCCACCACCTGCCCGCCGCCCTGTTTCTGCAATCCCTGTTGAATCGCCTGCGCTAACCCCCGGCCGTAGTCATTATTAATCGCCAGAATGCCCACCCGCTCCCAACCCCGTTTTTTGAGCAGTTGCGCTAGAGCCTCTCCCTGGAACGAATCCGGTGGGGCGGTACGAAACCAAAAGCCTTGCAATTCTCCTTTTTTCGCCCGCTCGGTAAACACCGGACTGGTACTAGCGGGCGAAATCATCACCACCTGCCCCCGCACGGCAATATCCACAGCGGCACCCGATACAGCACTCCCGGCGGCTCCCACCACTCCCGCCACCCGGTCCACATCCACCAGTTTGGTCATGGCACTGACTCCGGCGGTCGGTTGGGTTTGGTCATCTTCAGAAATCAACTGTACCGGCTGACCGTTCACGCCGCCACATTCATTGACGGTTTGCACCAGTAAACTGGCGGCATCCTGCATCCCCGGTCCAAATTGCGCCAAATCTCCACTCAGAGGCAACAATGTCCCCAATCTCAATGCGCCTCCACCCGGTTGACAGCCGGTTAACCCCAAAACCAACAGCCACCCCCAGCGTTTCACTCTTTACCTCCAG
Source organism: Gloeomargarita sp. HHBFW_bins_162 (assembly GCA_039794725.1). Lineage (GTDB taxonomy): Bacteria > Cyanobacteriota > Cyanobacteriia > Gloeomargaritales > Gloeomargaritaceae > Gloeomargarita. The sequence continues at coordinate 620 of JAUQVQ010000312.1, read as the reverse complement.
GCCATGTGCATTTCATCATCATAGAGTAACAAACCGGATACGCAACCCCTGGTTGAGAACCTCGATTCAAGCGGTTGCAGAATCTCCTGGCTATAACAATCCTTTTTGAGTTTGAAATAAGGGTCGCAGGGGCATTGCCCCCATCCTTGATTCTCCCTACTTTTTTTGTTCTTGAACCTTTTAGGATTGCTATATCCCCCTATAGAGCCTATTTGATATCTATAAAGGGTACCTCTAAAAATTGCCAATGAGCGGTCGCAGGGGCGCAGCCCCCGTCTCTGGTTCTCCGTCATCTCGGCATTCTGGCCATCGGACTTCTCCTGACGCTCAATCAATAGAAGTGCCCTAATGCTCATCAGCCTGACACAACATTGGATGTCAAATGGGTTCTATAAGAAACCTCTATTAATTCATCATTAGCGGTCGCAGGGGCGCAGCCCCCGTCTCTGGTTCTCTGTAATTTAGGCATTCTGGCCATCGGACTTCTCCTGCCGCTCAATAAATAGGAGTGCCCTAATGCTCATCAGCCTGACACAACATTAGATGTCAAATGGGTTCTATAGATGGGGTGTGGTCGGATAAGCAACTAGAGCCTGCTGGCAAATGGCAATTGCGGCTTC
>JAUQVQ010000311.1:0-2562 GCA_039794725.1 Gloeomargarita sp. HHBFW_bins_162 | reverse complement strand
TGCTAATCAAGGCATGGTAGCGGGAAATTTGTTTATCCTCCAGCACCACCCGGTTGACCGGCTTGCCCCCCAAACGGCTCGGCATTTGTTCATACTCCCGCCCGAAGGCAATCGGTGGAGTATAAGTGTGTTGGACGGCCGCCCCAGTCGCTGGGTCATTCCAACTCAATTGCACGTAGATGGTCTCGTCCATTGCGGCACACCCCACCAATGTCTCCCATGATAACCCTTAGGTGAGGGGTTTCAAATCCCGCAATACCTCCAGGGCACTCTGGTACCGCTCGGTGTAAAAATAGGCCACCATCTTGTCCAAAATATCCGCCAACCGTGGGTTGACCTGCACCCGATTGCGCCAAATCGGCAAGCCCGTATCCTGATCCAACTCCAAATCCCGGGGCGGCACCCCCGTTAAACACTGAATCCCAATCATCCCCACGGCATAAATATCGCTATTCAACTGCGGTCGCCCCCCCATCTGCTCACTGGGCGCATACCCCCGCGTCCCCACCGCCACCGTATAATCCGCCTCTGTCCCCGCCTCCTTGGGTCGCATTTGTTTCACCGCCCCAAAATCAATCAATACCAGCCGTTGGTCTTTCTCGCGACGGATGATATTGGCGGGTTTCAAATCCCGGTGAATCACCCTATGTTCATGGACAAACGCCAGCACTTCTAAAATGCCCCGTAAAAAGTTCACCGTATAGACTTCATCCCGCCTTTGCCCCGGCACTAATTCCTTATCCAACGGCGTCCCCTGGATAAATTCCTGCACCAGATAAAACTCCTGATTTTCCTCAAAATAAGCCAATAATTGGGGAATCTGCCGGTGTCGCCCCAGCACTTCTAAAATTTCCGCTTCCGTATTAAACAACCGCCGGGCTAACTGCATAAATTGACTATCCGACCGCCCCGGTTTGAGTTGCTTCACCACACAGGTGGGTCGCCCCGGTCGTTGCGTATCCTGCGCCAAATAGGTGCGGCCAAACCCCCCCTCCCCCAACACCTTGACCACCTGATAACGACCGGCGAGTATCCCCTCCTCCCGGCGGGTGGGTTGAGACGTGCGTACCCCCAGATTCCCCGCCGAGGTCGCCTGCGTGGATTCCAATAAATTTTGCAAAATCGTAATTTGTTGTTCCTGTTGCGCCGCCTTGGCCGCCACTAAGCGATGTTGCCGGTCGGTTTCGTAGGCAATGTAGGCCACCACACCCATACCGGTAGCGATCACCCCTACCACCGGCGGCACCAGGGGAATCCAGCCCCCCAACGCAAACAGCACGACCGCTGTACCCACGAGCACCACCACCGCTCCCGTCAGCCCAAACACCAAACTCAACGGGTGGCGCAGTCGCCAGGCAATCACCCCCCCCAGCAAACACCAGAACAATATCCACAGGGTTTCCAGCCCCTCATCCCAGTACCAAATCTGCGTCCGACCGTCCAGGGCACTGCTGATAATTTGGCTGGCAATCTGCCCGTGAATCACCACCCCCCCCATCTTCTGGTCTTCTTTCAATCCCGCACTGTAAGGGGTATAAAAATCATCCTTGGCACTCGCCGCCGTCACCCCAATCAGCACAACCCGGTCTTGAATCAAACGGGGGGGAACCTGTTGCGCCAAAACCTCCCCCAAGGTCACCTGCTCCACCGCCCGCCGTGCCCCCCGGTAGTTCAACAACACCTGATAGCCCCGGTCATCCACCCCCTGATACGGCCCCGAATTCGCCGTCAACCGAGGAAACATCCCCCGCCCCACAACAATGGTGCCATCGGCAGTTTGTTGGGGTTGAATCCCCGCCGGGGCGAGGTAACGCAGAGCCAACTGCACCCCCAACGCATTCGGCGTCGGACAGGGAGAATTGGGGTCAACCTGCCCGCCTAGTAAAGCTCGCCGCACCGTTCCCCCCGAATCCACCACCATATCAGCAAACCCCACCCGCGTGACCGCCTGCTCTCTGGGAATGGCCGGGGGCGGTTTAATGCCCGGACTGTTGTTGTCCCCCAACTTACAAACGGTAATAACTTTGTCTTCTTTCGCCAACAGATCAGCCAGTTCTTGACTGCCCGGCTCCTGGGGAATATCCCGGTAAAAGTCCACCCCCACCACCCTGGGATTGGCCGCCAGGAGTAACCGTAGCGTTTCCGCGAGCACTTTATCCCGCAGAGGCCATTGCCCCAACTTTTGAATATCCGCTTCGGTCACCTCCACCACCAACACCCGCTGATCCGGCGGTTCATCCGGTCGCCAGCGAATCATCTGGTCGTAGAGGGCAAGTTCCATGCTCTGGAAGCCCCCCACCGCCCGCACCCCGGTAATCGCCACCCCCATCGCCAACCCGCCAATGATGGCCGGCCACCCCAACCACACCCCAATCTTCTGTACTGGCGGCCAAGCGTGCAAACGACGAAAGAAAGGAGCCATGCGGTTACCCCAACTCTGAATTATCTAGTCGCTACCAATAGATTAAACTCGACAACCATGTACGACAGCGGTCACGTCACTTTCTGTAGACCTTTTTTGAAAAGTTTACCATAGGGGTCTTGAATAATTTTATCCCTGCC
>JAUQVQ010000310.1:0-2579 GCA_039794725.1 Gloeomargarita sp. HHBFW_bins_162 | reverse complement strand
CGACCCCTCTCCCAAAAGGAGAAAAACCAAACACGGGGCTACGCCCTGCGACCCTTGTTTCCCATTCAAAAAGGACTGCTCTATTTACCCTCACCCCCTGCCCCTCTCCCAAAAGGAGAAAAACCAAACACGGGGCTACGCCCTGCGACCCTTAAAATTCAAAAGAAATTACTACAATCGGAGCCATTTTGCTTGTGTCCCATAATTCACAAAAGGACTGTAGCTATAACACAGCGTGGTGTCCTGTTGCTCACTGAGGAGCCAGATGAAACCGCCAATCCCGCCCAATCCGCACCGTGACATCGGAGTTGAGAATCCCCGTACTATCCACCCGCACCTCGCCAAACCCCAACGCCTTTTGCACCGCTTGTGCCGCTTGGGTATTGCCCTGCTGAGCAATAATTACCGTTTGATTGAGGGTTTCATGCCAGGGGACTTCCCGGTAGAGCCGTTGATACCCCGCCTTCAGCAAATGCTCCGTCAGTGCCGTCACCGCCCCCCGTTCTCCCGTGCTGTCTTGGAGGACGACTTCAATCTGCGCCAAATTGAGTTCCCGTTGGGTTCCTTCCGGTGCTGTCAACCCAAAATGTTGCACCGCCACCATCTGAATCCGAGTGGGGTCAGGAATCCAATAACTTGACAATTGCCCCGCACCCCCAAACCGCCCCGGCAGGAGAATCATCTGGAATTTTTCCCGAGACGTTTCTTGGGCAAAACGAGCCAGCGCCAGCAATTCTTCCCCGGTTAAATTGGTATCCACATATTGTTTAATCACCCCAAAAATTTGCGGCAGACGGGTAAGGGTTTGCGGGGTCAACGCCTGTTCTTGAAACGCCCGCATAAAAATTTGTTGCCGTTGAATCCGACCAATATCCCCCAACCCATCCTGGCGAAACAGGAGAAAATGCAGGGCTTGTTTGCCGTTGAGTTTTTGTAACCCCGCCTTGATATTGATGTACAAATGCTGGCTGTCGTCTTGATATTTCAAATCCTTGGGTACATTGATGGTAATCCCCCCCAACGCATCCACTAGAGCTTCCACCCCCATCGGGTTCACCCGCACATAGCGGTCAATCGGAACACCGCCCATCAAGGTACTAACCGTTTCAGCCGCTAAAGCTGGCCCCCCTTTGGCATTGGCTTCATTGAGTTTGCTGTAGGGGTCATTTTTAATCAAAACTTGGGTATCCCGGGGCAACGAAATCGCCGTTACCGTATCCGTGACCGGGTCAAATCGAGCCAAAATCATCGTATCCGTCAGACCCTCAAAATCATTGACCCGTTTTTGGTAACCGGCTTCCGGGTCAAGGGCAAGGACTTTAATTCCTAAAAACAAAATATTCACCGGACGGCTGAGTTGGGGCACACCGAAAAATCCCTTCGCCAACGGTTCCCCAAAAAAAGTTTTCGCTTCCTCTTGACTCAACCAGCGTTGTTGAAAAGGCGAGCCGTGCAACCATACCGCCAACCCTGCTCCCACCGCCGCCGAACCCAGTCCCAACACCGTAAATAGGGTGAACCACAGCCAAGACGCACCTCGGCGGTGGACTCGTACAGGCGCAACACGGGTGGGAGTCGGAGTAATGGACACAAACAGCCTCACAATTGCTAATTTAGCCTAGCGTAAATTGCTTTCAAGGTAAACGGCGAGCCAACTGCGCCAGCCCCGGTATCTTGGGGAATTGCCCCCGCCAGAGCCGCACCATCAACCACACCTGCACGACAAAATAGGCCGATGTCATCATACTATTAACCACCAACGCCGGTACACCGAGGGATTCGTGCTGTGCCAAACTGCCACAAAGCGCATAGACCACCAGCCACAAACCCGTAATGGTAATGACGCTCCGACTTAAATCCCGTTCCACCCGCGAGCGGGACGCATTGGTAAACAAATTCCAAACCGCCGGAGCCAGACCCACCACCGGCAGGAGATAAAACAACAAACGCAAGCGTGTCGTGTCGTTCACACGCAGATTAACGGAATCCCTCCCTTTCACTATAGGGTACCTCTAAAAATTGTCAATGAGCGGTCGCCGGGGCGCAGCCCCCGGCTCTTGTTCTCCGTAATCTTTGGATTCCAGCGCAGAAATTCTGTAGCCGCTTAAATAAATAGAGGTGCCCTATAGCAATCCTAAGAGATTCAAGGGCACCTCTAAAAATTGGCGATTAGCGGTCGCAGGGGGGCACCCCCCGGCTCTGGTTCTCCGTAATCTTTGGATTCCAGCGCAGAAATTCTGTAGCCGCTTAAATAAATAGAGGTGCCCTATAGCAATCCTAAGAGATTCAAGGGTACCTCTAAAAATTGTCAATGAGCGGTCGCAGGGGGGCACCCCCCGGCTCTGGTTCTCCGTAATTTCTGGATTCTAACTGAGAGATTCTTTTCCTGATTGAATAAATAGAGGTGCTGTTTTGTTTTTGAACCTTTTAGGATTGCTCGATGGGCTCTGGAGGCAGGGATAAAATTATTCAAGACCCCTATGGTAAACTTTTCAAAAAAGGTCTACAGAAAGTGACGTGACCGCTGTCGTACATGGTTGTCGAGTTTAATCTATTGGTAGCGACTAGATAATTCAGAG
>JAUQVQ010000309.1:0-2589 GCA_039794725.1 Gloeomargarita sp. HHBFW_bins_162 | reverse complement strand
ATACGGACCGGCGGGCGACGGATGAAACGGCTTTACTCAAGGCGACAACGACGGTGGCGATGGATTTTGGTCGGGTTACCTTCGGCCCGCAAATGAGCCTGCATGTGTACGGCACGCCGGGGCAAGAACGCTTTGATTTTATGTGGGAAATTCTCATCAAAAATGCCCATGCCTATGTTTTGTTGGTACCGGGTCATCAACCGAGTTCCTTCCGGGCGGCACGGCGGATTTTAACGTTTATGGAGCAACGGGTGCAGTTGCCCTATTTGGTGGGGGTCACGCATTTGGATGTGCCCCAGGCGTGGCCGTTGGCCTACGTGGGCATGGCGGTGGGGGTTCATCCCGATTTACTGCTGGCGGTGAATGCTACCCAAAAGGCTTCGGTTGTAGCGGCATTGGTGCAGTTGATCCGGCGGTGTCATACCCGCCGCACTCAATCCCAATTATCGGTTCAGGAGGTGTAATTACCATGCAAGGACACTTATCGGAAATTCCTTTGCCTGAGGTACTGCGACTGTTGGGGCAAGGACGGGCCACCGGGGTATTGGAGCTACAACCCATGCGTTACCAGTTGTGGTGGCAGGCGGGCAAGATGGTGGGGGCGGTGGCACCGGGTTTCCATCTGCACCAGTTGATGATCGCGCAGGGGGGAGTGTCGGCGGCGGTCTTACAGACAGCGATCCGCGCCTATGTTGCCGAGGAAGCGAACTCCCCGTTTGGGGCGTGGTTGGTGCAACGGTATGGGTGGCGGTGGCGGGAACTCCAGGGGTTATTCCACCAGCAGGTGGTGCGCCCGGTCTGTCGGTTGTTGGGGGTACAAGATGCCCAGTTTGTGTTTCATCCCCATCAACCCATACCCCCATCCCACTTGACGGGGTTATCCGCAGAACCGCTGGCCGTTTTATTGGCTGGTCTGCGGGCACTGCGGGACTGGCGGGTGTTGCACGACCAACTGCCGGAGCCAGAATCTGCCCTCGTGAGTTTGCACCAGGGCAAACCTGCCTACCGGCTGAACCATCGGGAATGGCATCTGTGGGAATACGCCGACGGGCGCACCAGTCTGGCTACGATTGCCCAGGCGTGGCAGGTCAAGGCACTGGAGGTGCAAAAAGTGGCCTTCCGGTTGATAGCAGTGGGGCTGGTGGCGGAACTGCCGCTGTTCCCCGTGACCAACCTGTCCTCGCCAACAACTTCTTCAGAATTATCGGGAGAATTTTTGGAGGAAATGGCGCAATCTCTACAACACCTCTAAGGCAATTATTAACCCCATTTTACCCCTCTAATTCCCATATAAAAATGGGAATGAAAGGGGTATTTTTGGTGAGAAAAAAACATTTGCAAATCAAATAAATATATTATAAAGGAATGGGGGTCAACCAGGTTTATTTATTCATAATAAAAATGTTGACAGCATTTGTTTTGGAGGCGAAAAGTCATGTCTATTAATGTGGCGAAATTGACCGGAGCGTTACAACAGTTTGTGGGTTCGGTCGCCAATGTGCAAGCAGCAGCGGTGGTGTCCCCGGATGGGTTGGCGTTAGCGTCGTGTCTGATGCCGGGGATGGATGAAGAGCGGGTGTCGGCAATGGCGGCGGCGCTGCTCTCTCTCAGTGAACGGATTGGGCGGGAACTCAACCGGGGCAGTGTCGAGCGGGTCTGGGTTGAGGGCAATCAGGGCTATGGGATTATCACCAACTGCACGGATGATGCGGTGTTATTGGTATTGGCCGACCGGCAGGCGAAGATGGGGGTTATCAACCTCGAAATCAAAAATGTGGTGAGTTGTTTACAAGAATTTCTCACCAGCAGTGGCAATGCGATGGCCATGTCTTCGTAGCGGCATTTGCTCCTACTGTCTCAGGTCACCATCAGCAGTCGCAACGGGGAATTTTCCACTGTTAGCTCTGTCTAATTTGTGTATTCTTGTATTCTGGCTTAGCTGGAATACGAAGGGACGTTTATTGGTTTTAACCTAGTACCGAAAGGAGAACGAATTCATGACTACCACAGCAACCCTAGTTCGTTATGTATGGGATGAGCGGATCAAGGTCGGTTTGCCCTTGATTGATAACCAACACCGGGAACTAATCGAGGCCATTAACGATTTAGCCGATGCAATCGAAGGAAATCAAGGTTCCGTTGCCATCAAAAAGCTGATTGCCTTTCTCAAGGGGTATGCGGAGTGGCATTTTAATCAAGAAGAAACCTGTGCGTTTCGCCATCAATGTCCCTTAGCGGAAACGAATCAGAAAGCCCACGCCCGTTTCCTGGAAATGCTGGCGCAATGGCATCGGGAATACACCGAAAGCGGTGGGAGCGAAGAACAAGCTCGTAAAATTCATGCTGCTTTGGGCGAATGGTTGGTGGATCACATCTACAAGATTGATACCAATCTCGCTAAAGAAATCCAGGCGACCCAATCGGCTTGATTCGTGTTTTGGTAGGTGATTCCATTCCACTTTGGAGTCACCTACTTAACTTTTTGGGGGCACTTCTCAACTGGGAAAAGAATCTCTCAGCTAGAATCTAGGGCACCTCTATTAGACCTCTGGCGTCAATGTTAATAACTCAACTCGAAACCCTTGAGGG
>JAUQVQ010000308.1:0-2608 GCA_039794725.1 Gloeomargarita sp. HHBFW_bins_162 | reverse complement strand
AGGTCAACCGTTGCCTGGTTGGCTGTAATAAAAAAGGAGCCAGAAACCTAGCTCCCCCCATTTTGTAACAGTAGAGATTCAGAGATTAATTGAACAAATTGCCGCCAATCCCTTCCAAAATCGGCAGGAAAAACAGCAGTACGCCAGCAAAAATCACCCCACCGGCACCGCCAATTAAAAAGCTCCCGGTGAAGCTACTCCAGCCCTCCGCCGTTTGCAGTTGATCCGTATTCCCCGGTGTCGGTTTATCAAAGGAAACACTGCCGTACAATGACAAACACACCGTTAAAATCAACACCAACCCCAGAGCCGCCAGCACCCCGGCAGCCAAGGCATACTCAGAATCCCGCAACGGCCCCAACTTGTAAAACGGCCCCACCAGGAGATAACCATGCGCCATCCCCACTTCCAAGCCCCGCCGCGAGGGTTCCAAGCCCGGACGGTAGGCCGGTAAGTTGTTAATTAAAACCGTTCCCAATCCCGCACTCACCGGCGTTTCCAGATGCCCCACCTGCGGGTCTCCCTGCCAGGGACGCACAAAATCTTCACTCATGCCCAGCACCTCCTAAAACAAAAACAACCTAGAACGGGAACGCCAACGCATCCGGGTAAAAGCGATTGATCTCAATCAAAATACCCGCAATAATGAACATCCACACCGCCAACAACACCGGCGCAAACGAGAGATACTTCAACAAATCCTGCATGGTGATCACTCCTAACGAGGGGATACGGGAATTTCACTATCTTTGACCGTCAACTGCCCCGTGGTCAACTCACGAAATGCCAACAGCGGCCAGCTAAACCCCGACAGCATAAACCGAATCGCCAACGGCACATCAATGATAATTTCTTTTTCAGTGGGTTCTTTGTCCGTCCGCACCGCAATCAGGTAGGCACGCCCCACCCAACCAATCCAACCGGCGATGTACAAAAACAACAACCCCGGCAGAGTAAACTCCGCCGCATGGGACCAGCGGCCATCCGCAATCAAATGCGGCAACCCATCCGCACCACAGAGCAACCCTTGGTCAGCATAACGCTGAAAACGAGCCTTGGTTTGGGCAATCCGCCGCTCCACCGCCGCCGCTTGGGGACTGCCCGGTGCATACAACGACAACCGAGCTTCCTGGGTTGCCACTTCACTGTCTAACCGTTGCTGAAACGCCGCCGACTCCCGACAAGGGGTTAAGCCCGCCACGTCCGCCTGAACCGCCGGTGCCCAGGTACACCACATCACCAGCGCCAAGACCAATGCCAGGACTTTTGCCATATCCATTTCCTCTCATCACGGATAAAATGTCCAGATGGTGGGGCATCCCTACTCCCCACATCAGGCATCACTATATCGTGCCCCGTGTGCCATCCCCGCCCTGTCGCAATGTTCTGTAAAGTTGTAACACTATGTAATTTTTTATGAAGCAATCCAACGGGTGGATAACCGGGGTCATAACAGGGGTGGTGGTACTGCTGGTGGGGGGCTGCCAACTGGGGTTAATGACCTCTCCCGAGCCGTCCCGGCAACTCAAAAGCCGACGGGATCAACTCAATACCCAAGGGGTCGAAAAAGCCCAGGCAGGCGATTATGCCAGCGGCATTCAACTCTTAACCCAAGCCATTGCCCTGATGCCCCAAGATGCGGAACTGTATTACAATCGGGGGTCAATGTACAGCGACATGGGCAAAGCCAACGAAGCCATCCAGGACTTTACCAAAGCGATTCAACTCAACCCCAAATTTGTCAGTGCCTACAACAATCGGGGCATTACCTACGCCCGGGGGAACAATTACGCCCAAGCCATCGCCGATTTTACCCAGGCCATCCAGATTGACCCCACCTTTGCCGAAGCCTATATTAACCGTGCCAAAGCCCACCGCCTTCAGGGCAATTACCAGGCCGCTCTCGCCGACTGTAATACAATTTTACAAAAACAACCCGACTTCGCCCAAGGCTATTACCAACGGGGCAGTACCTGGCTCGCCATGAAGGACTACCGCCAAGCCTTAGACGACTTGAACCAGGCCATCCGCTACAACCCGCAACTGGCACCCGCCTATGCCCAAAAAGGGGTGGCGCATCGGGCCTTGGGGGAACGGCAACAGGCACTGGAAGCCTGGCAACAGGCGGCGCAACTGTTTCAAAAACAAGGCGATCAAGACGGCCTTGCCCAAGTCACCCGTTTAATGCAACAGCTTGTCCGATGACCCAGGAGGTGGTGGCGGTGTTGGGGGGCGGGATGTGGGGTTCCCTGTTGGCGCACCTCATCCGGGAGAATGGCTATCCGGTGCGGGTCTGGTCACGGCGGCAGGGTGGAGATATACACCCGGTTGTGGAATCCGCCACAATCCTAGTGGTTGCCGTCTCCATCGCCGGGGTAATGCCGGTCATTGAAGCGGTTAACTCCTTAGCCCCAGAGGTGATTATTGTCAGTACAACTAAAGGATTACTACCTAATAGTTTTAGTACACCTGCCCAGATGTGGCAAAAACGGTTTCCCCAGCATGGGGTAGTCGCCCTGTCGGGGCCAAATCTAGCGGCGGAAATTGCTCAAGGGTTACCGGCGGCGACCGTAGCCGCCAGTGTCCAGACCGAGGCCGCCCAACGGGT
>JAUQVQ010000307.1:0-2635 GCA_039794725.1 Gloeomargarita sp. HHBFW_bins_162 | reverse complement strand
CTGTCACGGGGATAGTTAATTCAGTGCTCAAACTTACTGGATAGTCACTGATGCCCTGGCGCAGGGTTTGCCCAAACTCATACGCCCGGTGCGGAGACAGCCCCAAAGTTAAACACGCAAACTGGTGGGGAGCCACCCGATACACCAACGTCCCCGGCAACCCCCGCCCCTGCAAACGCCGAGCCACCACTGTTGCCACCTGTTTAAGAATTTCTGGACTGTATTGCTTCTGTAATTCTTCCCAGGCATCTATGGCAAGCAACCAAAAACTCAGGTAGCGATAGTACAAAATATAATTCTCATCCACCGGCACTGCCTCCGGGGGACGTTCGCCTACCTGGTGCAACAGCCCCGGCAGAGCCATCGTCAACGCCCGCTCATTCAACACGCCTGTTTCTTCATCCAACAGGGACATGGACGCCAGAAGATTATTTTGCTCCTTGAGCCGTTGGTTAGCCGCCATCAGCGAACGGGTCAACTGGCGCACCCGCAGAGCCGCCCGAATCCGTGCCCGCAATTCTTCCGCATCAATCGGTTTGCTGATAAATTCATCCGCCCCGGTATCCAACCCCAACACCCGGTCTGCCGAATCTTCACGGGCGGTCAGCATCAAGAAATAAATATGTTGCAAACTGGGGTCGGATTTCACCCGGCGGCAGAGTTCGATTCCCGATAAACCGGGCATAGACCAATCGCTGATAATCAAATCCGGGGGAGACTGACAAATGGCCGCCCAAGCCGCTTCCCCGTTGGCGGCGGTTTCGAGAATATAACCCCCGTCTTCGAGATACTGGGAAATCAGCTCCCGCACCACCATGCTGTCGTCAATGACCAAAATTTGTACCGGGTCGCTGGGCGTGAAGGACATGGTATCAACTCCTTAGAGTACGGTCATTGCCTGCTTTTCAGTACCATACTCGCATACCCACCGCTCTACGTCACCTAAAAAAATCTTTGCGTTTTCCTCCTTACCCCTCCCGTTCCCGCCCCGGCCACAGCCGCCGGATCACCAACTTTTCCAGTTCCACCCAAACAAACACCAACGTACTAAAGGCCATGCAAATCAAAAATTCCGCCGGTGTCAGGTAAAACACATTGAAAAACTGCCGCAGAGGGGGCACATACACGATCAACACCTGCGCCAAACTCATCAACCCCACCGCCCACCAAATCCAGGGGTTACTCACCAAATTCAGTTCAATCAGCAACCGGCTATCGGAACGCACCGCCAACGCATGACCCATCTGGGACAAACACAGGGTCGTAAACACCATCGTCTGCCAGCGGCGGGGGTCTAACCCATCTGGGGTGTAGTTGTTGGTATAGTCAAATGCCCACACCATCAGGACAATAGTAATCAAGGCCAAGACAATCCCCACCCGCACCATGTACGCCCCCAACCCCCGCGCAAAAATACTCTCTTTGGGGTCTTTGGGGGGTTGGTGCATTACCACCGCCCGCCCCGGTTCCACCGCCAGAGCCAAAGCGGGAATCCCATCCGTCGCCAGGTTCATCCACAGGATTTGTAACGGTGATAGGGGCGTACCCCCCAACCCAATCAGGGGAGCCGTGGCAATGGTTAACACCTCGCCGATATTACTGCCGAGGATGTAACGAATAAAACGGCGGATATTTCCGTACACCACCCGCCCTTCTTCCACGGCGGCGACAATGGTAGCAAAATTATCATCCAGCAAAATCATATCGCTGGCCTCTTTGCTCACATCCGTCCCCGTAATCCCCATCGCCACGCCAATGTCCGCCTGTTTCAAGGCCGGAGCATCGTTCACCCCATCCCCGGTCATGGACACAACGTGGTTGTTTTTTTGCAGAGCTTGCACAATCCGCAACTTGTGTTCGGGGGACACGCGGGCGTAAACCGCCACCCGCCCCACCCGTGCCATCAACTCCTCCGGGGACAATTCGTCCAATTCCCGTCCCGTGAGCACCTCATCCCCCGGCTGGAGAATCCCCAAATCCTTAGCAATGGTACAGGCGGTTAACTGGTGGTCGCCGGTGATCATTACCACCCGAATCCCCGCCGTATGGCAACGATCTACCGCAATTTTCGCCTCCGGTCGGGGCGCATCCAACATCCCCACCATCCCCAACCAAATCAACCCTTGCTCTAAATCCTCAGCTTCGGGGTGCGGCGGCAGGGCATCCAACGGGCGGTAGGCCAGCCCCAACACCCGCAGCCCTTGACCGGCAAGAGCATTATTTTGTTCTAAAATACTGCGCCGGTGCGCCGGGGTTAAATCCTGTACCTGTCCCTGAATTTGTACCTGGTCGCAACACTCTAGGGTGAGTTCCGGGGAACCTTTGCACAGCAGGAGAAAATCCCCCTGCAAGAGGGAATAAATCGCCCGGTCACTCGTGCCGACCACCACACTCATGCGCTTGCGTTCCGAAGAAAAGGGAAATTCCGCAATCCGTTCCAACGGATGGGTTGCCAGGATCAACCCTGCCTTGGCCGCCAAGGGTAACAATGCCCCCTCCGTTGGGTCGCCCAGAATCACCCACTCGTCCTGCTCTTTTTGCCAGGTCGCATCATTGCACAGCAAACCCGTCAGGAGCAAACTCATCAGGTCGGGGCAGGTGTGGGGCGCAAAGGGCACATTGCCCTGGATAAATT
>JAUQVQ010000306.1:0-2652 GCA_039794725.1 Gloeomargarita sp. HHBFW_bins_162 | reverse complement strand
CGCCTGAATTTGCACCTGCAACTGGCTGATTGCTTGGGTATTCGCCTGGGTTTGGTCAGCCAAGCGGTCGAGCATCTCGTCATTCCAACGGGCCATCGGGGTTGCTCCGGTAATTTTTCTCTATCTATGGCAATCATAAATGGGCACCTCTATTTATTCAATCGGGGAAAGAATCTCTCATTTAGAATCCAGAGATGACGGGGAACCAGAGACGGGGGCTGCGCCCCTGCGACCGCTAATTCACAATTTTTAGAGGTACCCAAATGAGATCATGACAGAAGTGATGCCTCGTTCACGTCTGCCCTCACCCCCTGCCCCTCTCCCATCAAGGGAGAGGGGAGAAAACCAAAACGGGGCTACGCCCTGCGACCCTGGTTTCACATGCAAAAAGGACTGCTATAGACCTCTTGCATGATTCTTAAATTGTTATACTCACCCCTCACCCCCTGCCCCTCTCCCATCAAGGGAGAGGGGAGAAAACCAAAACGGGGCTACGCCCTGCGACCCTGGTTTCACATTCAAAAAAGACTGCTATAGACCTCTTGCATGATTCTTAAATTGTTATACTCACCCCTCACCCCCTGCCCCTCTCCCATCAAGGGAGAGGGGAGAAAACCAAAACGGGGCTACGCCCTGTGACCCTGGTTTCACATTCAAAAAAGACTGCTATAATCTCCAGTCTATCGCAGTCCTAAAAGGCTCAAGAACAAAAAAGTAGGGACAACCAAGAATGGGGGCAACGCCTGCGGCGCACTGCGTGGACTGCCCCTTCCCATTCAAAAAGGATTGCTATAATCCTTAACTTGTCTATACAAACAAATTGACTGTATCATTCTTGGATTGAAATTCTCAGTTTTCCTGAGTTGTGTCCAAGCGGGGTCGTCCCATGCTGTAGTTCAATACCCGGCTATTCACGTTGTAGGAAATTTCCCCTCGTTGGAGCATTCCCCGAATAAAGTGTTCGAGGTCAGAACCAATCCGCCGCAATGTGTAATCCGTTAAATCGGCTCCCTTATAGGCTTGTACCAACTCGGCAAATTTCTCATGCACCTTAGCAACGGTTGCGTCCGTCCAGTTGAATTCATTATCCGGGTCAACATCTACCGTGAGTTCCGTATCGTTGGGGACGAGCGTACCATCCTGCACGGTTGCGGCAAAGATACGGATATGACGGGTGGTACTTTTGAGTAACATAATTCCTTCTCCAGGGATTCCCTCCCATTGTACGCACAGAAGAACCCCCAAGCTAGCGTTTAAGACCCCTGGCGGCGGGTTTCGCTGAGGGTGAATAAAATTTCCAGAGCCGCCCGCGCATCCTCCCGTGCCTCCGGTCGCTGGGGACTAATTTTCATCGTGAATAGACAATTTTGGGGTACGGTCAACACCGGCTTCATTTCACTGTTGGTGATGCGGTTGTTTTCATAGGTTAAATACAAAGTTTCCAACACCATCCCCCGGGCTGGCCCCGCCATCAGACACATGGGTCCCCCCGGCTCCCCCATTTGAATCCCCCCCGATAAACTGTCATAGCTAAAACTCCGCCGCAGACTCTCTAACCGCCGGGATAAGGCTTCGGAAATGGGTACGTTTTCTCCATCAACCGTCAGCGAAAATTGCTCATTGATTGAACTGGTATTGGGGTCAATATCGGTGCCATAAAAGCGAATATCTCGCACCACTTGGTCGTCGGATTGTACCTTGAGTTTGAGCAATTCAACCGGAGTTTGTGCCATCGCTACCTGGGGAATGAATGCCAAAACCACTGCTAGAGCCAGCTTGATCATCGGTCATGTGTTCCTTGATTGTGCTTTAGTCCAGACGCATTTCCACAGCCGGGGGTTCCGACCGGTCAGTCTTGGCCAGGGCAGTGATGCCCAATGTTCCGCAATTGAGAACTGAAGGGTACTAAGTTTAGCGGCTAAATGGAAAACCTAACCCCCAAATACAGCCGGAAAAGTGAGTTTTAACCCCGCTGTGATCAGCAAATTGGCCAAGGAAACAGGAAGGAGAAACTTCCAGCCCAAGTCCAATAACTGGTCAATCCGCACCCGGGGCACCGTCCACCGCAGAAGAATCGCCAAAAATAACATGAAATAAGCCTTGATTAACGTCATCGTAATCCCCAGCATCCCGGCAATCACCTGCACCAAAGGATTATCCAGACTGAGATTGAGCCAGCTCGCCAGAGCATCCACCGACACCGGCGATTCCCAGCCCCCCAGGTACAGCACCGCCACCAACAAACAGGACAGAACAAGATTCAGATAAGAACCGGCGTAAAATAACATGAAATTCACCGCCGTGTACTCCGTCTGATAGCCCGCCACCAACTCTTCCTCCGCTTCCGGCAGGTCAAACGGGAGCCGCTCACATTCCGCCAAGGCCGCAATCCAGAAGATCACAAACCCCACCGGTTGCCGCCAAACATTCCACCCCAAAATCCCATACCCCGTCTGCTGATCCACAATGTCAATCGTGCTGAGGCTGTTGGACATCATCGCCACCGCCAACACCGCCAACGCCAGGGGCACTTCATAACTAATGGACTGCGCCGCCGCCCGCAACCCGCCCAGCAGGGAGTATTTGTTGTTGGAACCGTATCCCGCCATCAGCAAACCAATCGGTGCAATGCTGGAAAAGGCAATCCACAGG
>JAUQVQ010000305.1:0-2671 GCA_039794725.1 Gloeomargarita sp. HHBFW_bins_162 | reverse complement strand
CAATACCAGTACGGGGTGGGGTATCAATTATCCTTGCCCCCAGGTCGGTATCAGGTCTATGCCACCTATGGCAATTACCGTGCCTACTACTCTCCGGCGGTGGCCTGTGGTCTGCATATTCGGTGTCGGGATCACCAACCGATTGTTGTGGACGTGCGGGCGGGTCAGCGGTTGCCTGATATTAGCCCGATGGATTGGTTTTGGTAAGTATTGGTGATCCAGGGCACTTGCCCCTGCGTAGATACGTCACTGCCAGCTAAGGATTCTACCGGGAAACTAAAGATAGCGACTGGAGCTACATTCCACAGGAGCTGGAGGGTCGGGCAACCGACCCTTTCACTTATTGCCCCAACATGGCCAGCAGGGTGAAGTACAGCAAACTGGTACCACTGATCAAAAGCGATAAGGTGGCGATGGCGGTGACTGGGCGTTGCCACAAGCGTCCCAAACCCCGGGCGACCGTCAGCAGTACCCCCAAAATGACAGTGACAAAATAGCTCATGTACCGGCCTACATTCGTCCAAAACCCGTCCATGAACGTTGCTCCTTCCGTCGTCTAGCTGTGAATAATCTTAATTTAATTAAGGGGCACCTCTAAAAATTGGTGATTAGCAGTCGCAGGGGGCACCTCCGGTTCTCCGTAATTTCTGGATTCTAACCGAGAGACTCTTTTCCCGATTGCATAAATAGAGGTGCCCTAGAGCTAAAAAATTGTTAATGAGCGGTTGCAGGGGGGCACCCCCCGACATTGGTTCTCCGTAACTTCTGGATTCTGGCTAAAGGATTCTCTGTCCGATTGAATAAAGGGAACCTCTATTTATTAGTAATTAGCGGTCGCAGGGGGGCACCCCCCGTCTCTGGTTCTCCGTAATCTCTAGATTCCAGTTAAGAGATTCTTGGCTCGCTTGAATAAATAGAGATGCCCTAAATAGAGGTTCTCTCTAATCTTTGGATGCTCATAGGGTTGTCCTCTGGCCGAAATTACCGTTCTAAAATCAAATTGGATTGCTGTATAGAACGACATACCCACAAAAATAAATGTAGAGGGAACTGGCGCACCAATTCCCCCCATTTCAAAATTCAGTTAGGTTCAGAACCTTTATAAGCTGGTTCCGTTTGAACGTTTAAATTGACCGTAGGAACCTTTATAAGCTGGTTCCTTAATTAAGGTTATTTACCAGTATTCCAGAGTGAGTACACATTCCTCCGGTTTTTTAATTATTTCTTTATGTTGCTGACATATAGAGAAATATCAAGGGGTATTACGTTCTATGACTTGGCGGTAGCGGTTTGTTTGCGGGGGTTGAAGCGTTCAATTTTGCGGATTTGTTCGTACAGTTGCAGTTCTTGGGGAGAAAGTTCGGTAGGAACCTGGATGACCAATTCGACAATTTGGTCGCCCCGGGTTTGATCCTCACGGGGGTAGCCCCGTCCAGGCAGGCGCAGGCGTTGGTGGTTTTGCACTCGGGGCGGGATGACCATTTTCACGGGGCCGTCGAGGGTCGGGACTTGGACGTGGGCACCCAAAATGGCTTCGCTGGGGGTAATGGGCAGGGTGCAGTGGATGTCGTCTCCCTCTAGGCGAAATTGCTCGTCCGGGGTGATGTGGATGTGCAGGTAGAGGTCGCCGCCGTTTTCCCCTTGATGGCGGAGCCGGATGCGTTGCCCCGTGACCATGCCGGGGGGGAGGTTGACTTCCAGGGTACGTTCCCCGATACTCAGGCGTTGGCGTCCTCCTTTGTAGGCCTGGTGTAAGGACAAACTAAGGCGGGCTTCAATGTCGGTGCGGTTGTCTTCCCAGCTTTCCGCACGGGGGTCGGGGCGGCGGGTGAAGCGGGTCAGGAGTTGGTCTAAAAAGTCTTGGAAGTCCGGGAAGCGGCCATAGTCAAATTCACTGCTACTGCGGGGGGGGGGGTCGCCCTGGAAGCCTTTTTGTTGCCAGTATTGCCCAAAGCGGTTGTATTCGGCGCGTTTTTGGCTATCGGAGAGGACTTGGTAGGCTTCGCCAATGATTTTGAATTGTTCTTCGGCTTGTTTGTCGCCGGGGTTCAAATCCGGGTGGTACCGGCGGGCAAGTTGCCGATAAGCGCGTTTGATCTCGGCGGGGCTGGCGTTGCGATCCACCCCCAGGATTTGGTAATAATTGCGAAAATTGCGCATGGTACTACCAGTTTTCATCGTCCCATTCTCGACGGCGGCGGGGAGTGGGGTTATCGTCTAAGCGGCTCCAGGGGGGAGAAAACCAGGGCATTTCGTCCTCTTGTTGTTGTTGGCGGACGATGGCGAGCAATTCCGTGAGTTGTTCCTGCAAACGCCCACTGAGGCGATCCACTTTCACCAAATCGTTGGCGGCGAGACTGCGCCGCAGGGCTTGGATCAATTGTTCAATTTTTTGGCGGCGTTCCCGCAGGAATAAAAATCCATAGTCTAAGGTGATTTGCCGCAGTTGCCGTTCCGTGCGCTGGATGAGCATTTCCGCTTTTTGGCACTGTTCCACCTGTTGCTTTTTGGCCTGGTCGGTGGGAGCCGCCCGTTCCGCCTCGGCCAGCATTTTTTGTACTTCGCTCTGGGTCAGGTTGGCCGCATCCTGAATGGTGACCGTGTGTTGCCGCCCGGTTTGCCGGTCCTGCGCCGACACCTGCAAAATACCGTTGGCATCAATATCAAAGGC
>JAUQVQ010000304.1:0-2681 GCA_039794725.1 Gloeomargarita sp. HHBFW_bins_162 | reverse complement strand
GAAATTACGGAGAACCAGAGACGGGGGCGGTGCCCCGGCGACCCTTGTTGCAAACCTAAAAAGGATTGCTATAGTAGTTACTAATCCTAAAAGATTCCAGAACAACGAAGAGAGAAAGAACTAAAATCGGGGGCAGCATCCCGGCGAGCTTTATTCCATATTCAAAAAGGATTGCCATAGTTACACCTGTAGCGTGGTCAACGACACGCAGCAGGGCTAATTGCCTACCCAAAAGCCTTCTAATGTTAAAAATTATTACAGTTTTGGGGCAAAAAGCTGTGGATAAGTTGTGGATAAGTCGCCTAAATCTGTGGATAACTTGGCATGGGCTTGTGGATTATTTGGGGATAAGTCGGGGGGGGTTGTGGATAAAAAAAGGGGGTTGTGGATAACTCGGTGTTTTATCCACAGGTTATCCACAGGTTATCCACAGGTGGGTGAGGCGGCAAACCCCGTCGCCGTCGGTTATCCACAAAAGTTATCCACATATCCACAGGCTCTACTACTATCTACTAAATAAAAATATTTGTTTTTGGGATCGTAGTAGAGGTGCAGGGCGAAAAGGGGGGTGGTAGGATGGCATCACTGTGGGGTACATTGCCGGTATGCATGTGACCTGTTCCCAAAAAGACCTGAGCAACCACTTGAGTATGGTCAGCCGTGCTGTAGCCAACCGACCCACAAATCCGATTTTGGCGAATGTGTTGTTTGAAGCGGATGCTCGCAACAGCCAGGTGACCCTGAGTGCCTTTGACCAAACCTTGTGTATCCAAAGCCAGATGGCGGCAACGGTGGTCGAATCGGGCAGTATTACGTTACCGGCACGCACGTTGGGGGATTTGGTTTCCCGCTTGCCGGATGCGACTGTGGAGTTAAAAATCAACGATACCCAGGCGACAGTACGGGCGCGCTTGGAGCGAGAGGGCAAAAAAGATACCTTGGCAGGACCCTATCAAATTTCGGGGTTACCGGCGGCGGATTTTCCTGTTTTGCCCCAGGTGAATGCGGAGGCAATGCCCTTAAACCGGGAAGCGTTTTTGCAGGGTCTGCGGGGGGTGTTGTTTGCCGCAAGTAATGACGAAACCAAGCAGATTCTCACGGGGGTACATTTGCAAACACGGGGGGAAACTTTGGAATTTGCCGCTACGGACGGGCATCGCTTGGCGATTGTGGAAACAACGTTGGCCAGTGGCGGGGGGGCGGTGCAGGCCACGATTCCAGCCAGAGCCTTACGGGAGGTGGAGCGGTTACTGCCCAAGTACGAGGGGGAGACGGTGCGGTTTTGTTTGGAACCCCATCAGGCGGATTTTCAACTGCCTCAGGAGGCGGGGGCGGGGTTTCACCAGCGGTTGGTAACTCGGTTGTTGGATGGGATGTACCCCAACTATCGCCAGTTGTTGCCCAAGGAATTTGCGCGGCGGGTAGTAATGGAACGGGAGGATTTGATCCAGGCGTTGGAGCGGTTGGCAGTGTTGGCGGGTAGTCGCAATGTGGTGAAATTTTCCTTGGATTTAGATAATGTCATTCTCACGACGGAAGGGGGCGAATTGGGGCAAGGGCAAGAGCAAATTCCGGCGGATATTGACGGGGAAGCGTTGGATGTGGCGTTTAATGTGAAATATGTGTTAGAAGGCTTGAAAGCCATGCACTCGCCCCAGGTGCAAATGCAACTCAATTCGGCGACGGCACCGGTGATTTTTTCGCCCTTGGGAGATGTGAAAATGACCTATTTGGTGATGCCAATTCAACTGCGGGGTTAGGCGTTAAGAATCGTTGAAACTAAGTTTCTTGGCTTGGGATTTTCTCCCCTCTCCCATCAAGGGAGAGGGGTCGGGGGTGAGGGTGAATATGACAACTTAAGAATTATGCAAGAGGTCTATTTCAGTTCAGTGGCCTGAATCTAAACCACACCAATGGTGGCAATCAAATTCACACGCCGCTACCCGGGAGGCATTAAATCACCAAAGGCTTCGACTGACCAGGAACCTAAGCGACCGCTGTTACAGCCACCCGTTTGACCGATGGCACCAATTTGTACGGTATAACGGCTTCTTGCGTCCAATCGTCCAATGTAGAGCATTTCCCTCCGACCTGGGGTCAGGAAACCGGTTTCCCGCCGCTGACCATTCCTGTCGGTTATGAAATAATTCACGTTGGAACAATGACTGGCAGGTGCGGTCAGATAAAGTACGAATTCTCCGGGAGCATCGAAGTTGTTGTAGATGGTCAGGCTCGCTGTTCTATCACAGTTCTGGCCTGTGGAAGTGCAGTTTACGGTGAGAATCCGAGGCTCGTTTTGTCTGAGAATGTTAGGATTGATTTGATTAGGAACGCTGGGAGTCTGCGCCCCAGCCATGAAATGGGGAACAACGACACTGGAAACAACCAAACTAAACAGAGCGGCCATGCGTAGCGTGAGGTGTTGACGAAACATGGAAGAGTCTCCATAAGGTGGATAATTATGATTATCTGCAAGGAAAAACTAGAG
This sequence comes from Gloeomargarita sp. HHBFW_bins_162, assembly GCA_039794725.1. Lineage (GTDB taxonomy): Bacteria > Cyanobacteriota > Cyanobacteriia > Gloeomargaritales > Gloeomargaritaceae > Gloeomargarita. The sequence goes on along the minus strand of JAUQVQ010000304.1, from coordinate 193 downwards.
CAATAGGAGATAAATCACATCGTTATTGAGACATCAATCACAGTGTCAAAACTGTGGATGCAAAAACCCGAGGGATCAACGATAGGGAACCTCTATTAATTCATCATTAGCAGTCGCAGGTGTTGTCCCCATCTCTGGTTCTCAGTAATTTAGGCATTCTGGCAATAGAATTTCCCTTTTGTTTCGATCAATA
>JAUQVQ010000303.1:0-2685 GCA_039794725.1 Gloeomargarita sp. HHBFW_bins_162 | reverse complement strand
CCTGAATCAACCAATGGGAGTCAGCCTGGCGAATTTCATACAAATAACGCAATACGGCTCCTACTAATCCATCCACAGGTGCCGCTGTTAATTGGGTCAAGGTACGCAAAAAGTCCAACTGCTCGCTAAACGCAATAATTTCTTCTTTACTGCATTGATAAACAGCCTGGTGAATTTGCGGCGGTCGGGGGGGCAGATATTGATAATAAATGGAACGAGTGGGGGGACGAAAGCCAACAATTACCGCCCGAAATTCCGTTTTTAACATGGCAAAAATCTGGGGTTGTTGTTCCCGCAATTCACTCAACGATAACCCCAACGCCCGGGTGCGATGGACTTGGTCAATCGGACTGGAACTGACGTGATACACAATGCCATAGATTTGATTGCGGGTTTCGCTGTCCTCTGAACGCACCCAACACCCAAACGGGGGCATGACGGGAAAATCCAACACCGGCGGTTCCAAACACTGGGCGCAAAATTCTGTCGTACTGGTCTCGACCACCTCGGCTAGATGGTGAGGATGGCGAGCTTGGGGGTTGACTTGGGGGGATGATAACCGCATGAAAAGATACTGCAATTTTTCTGCTATTGTGCATCACCCACCCCGGTTTGTCCAGATTAGGGGCACCTCATAATTAATTTAAGCGGATAAAGGACGCCTCTATTTATTGAAGCCAAGGGGAGATTCTCTTGCCAGAATGCCCGAATTACGGAGAACCAGAGACGGGGGCTGCGCCCCTGCGACCGCAATTATGAATTAATAGAGGTTCCCTAAAGAATCTCGAGAATCCGAGAACCAGGGGCGGGGGGTGCCCTCCTGCGACCGGAATTATGAATTAATAGAGGTTCCCTAAAGAATCTCGAGAATCCGAGAACCAGAGGCGGGGGGTGCCCCCCCGCGACCGCTTATGCTTATGAGGAATTTGAGGTACCACCTTTAGGTCAGTTTGCGCCGCTGGGTAACTTTCAAAAAGGCTTCGATTTGGTCGTTTTCTTGCCAGTTTTGAAAGTCATTGCAGGATACCCCACATTCGTAACCGGCGGCCACCTCCCGCACGTCATCTTTTAACCGGCGCAGGGAATCCAAGGTTCCCTGCCAAACCACCTCTTTCCCCCGGTGTACCCGCAGGTGGCAGTTGCGTTGGAGTTTGCCCGACAGCACATAACATCCCGCCACCACCCCCTTGGAGAGGTTGAAGACCGCTCGCACCTCGGCTTGCCCCAGGGGTTGTTCCACCAATTCCGGCTCCAGCAAGCCCTCCATCGCTCCCTGGATGTCCTCCAGGAGGTTGTAAATGATGTTGTACTCGCGGATGTCCACCCCGGCGAGGTCGGCGGCTTTGCGGGCACCGGGAGCAAGGGTGGTGTTAAACCCAATAATCACGGCACCACTGGCGGCGGCCAAATCCACATCGGTTTCGGTAATTTCCCCCGGTGCGGCCAGGAGAATCCCCAGTTGCACCTCCTGTTGGGGCAGTTGTTTCAACGAATTGACAATCGCCTCGACTGACCCTTGCACATCGGCTTTCAGAATTAGGTTGAGTTCTTTGAGTTCCCCGGCTTGAGCCTGTTGGGAGAAGGTTCCCAAGCTGATCTGCCGGTGGGTGAGTTGGCGGGTGCGCTCCTGTTGACGGCGTTCCTCGGCAATGGCACGGGCGTGTTTTTCGTCCGCATAGACCTCAAATTCATCCCCGGCGGTGGGCACTTCGGTTAACCCCCAGACTTCCACTGCCGAGGAGGGCGGCGCATTGTCCAACCGTTCGCCCCGGTCGTCAATCATCGCCCGGACTTTACCAAACACGGCACCGGCGACCAAGGCATCCCCTACCCGTAAGGTGCCGTTTTGTACCAGCAAGGTGGCGACCGGCCCCCGTGCCCGGTCCAAATGGGCTTCGATCACCGTGCCTTTGGCGGGGCGGTCGGGGTTGGCGTACAGGTCGGTGACTTCCGCCACCAGCAAAATCATCTCCAAGAGGGTATCCAGGTTTTCTCCCTTGAGGGCACTGACGGGCACCATGATCGTGTCGCCGCCGTACTCTTCGGCTACCAGGGAATAGTTCATCAATTCGGTTTTCACCCGCTCCGGTTGCGCCCCGTCTTTGTCAATTTTGTTGATGGCGACAATAATCGGCACTTGGGCGGCTTGGGCATGGCGGATGGCTTCAATGGTCTGGGGACGCACCCCATCGTCGGCGGCCACCACCAGAATCGCCACATCGGTAACCTTGGCTCCCCGTGCCCGCATGGCGGTAAAGGCTTCGTGACCGGGGGTATCCAAAAAGACAATGCGTTTGGTGGTGCCTTCGTGGGGGACATCCACGTGGTACGCCCCAATGTGCTGGGTGATTCCTCCGGCTTCCCCTTGGGCGACGCGGGTTTTGCGGATGGCATCCAAAAGGGTGGTTTTGCCGTGATCCACGTGTCCCATGACCGTGACCACCGGGGGACGGCGCTGGAGATGGTCTAAATCCGTATCCTCCAGCATTTCCGTGTCTTTGCGGGCGGAGGTGCTGGTATCGGTGGTGCTGGTGATCACCTCGACACCCAATTCCTGACAGACCTGTTCAATGGTGGCCAGGTCAAGCGCTTGGGTAACGGTGACCATTTTGCCCTTGAGAAAGAGGGTTTTAATCACCTCGGTTTCGGGGACAGCCAACTGCTCCGCCAACTGTTGAACGGTTA
>JAUQVQ010000302.1:0-2687 GCA_039794725.1 Gloeomargarita sp. HHBFW_bins_162 | reverse complement strand
ATTTTTGTCCGATTGAATAAAGGGCACTTCTAAAAATTGTGAATCAGCGGTCGCAGGGGGGTACCCCCCGATTCTGGTTCTCCGTAATTTCTGGATTCTCACGAAAGAATTTTTGTCCGATTGAATAAATAGAGGTGCTGATTATTTACTTGAAACTCTCACTAAAAAAGTGTGGTAAGGTGGGGATGCGTCTTGGAGGTATGCCATGAGTGAATTGATTGCTATTGCCTACGACGATATGTATAAGGCCGAGGAAGTGCGTCTAGCACTGATTAAGTTGCAAAAAGAGCATTTGATCGAACTTGAGGATGCCGCTGTCGTGGTGAAAGATAAAGAGGGCAAGGTACAACTCAAACAGGCGGTGAATTTGACGGGCATGGGTGCTGTAAGTGGCGGTTTTTGGGGGATGTTAATTGGTACATTGTTCTTTATGCCGTTGGCGGGGTTGGCGATTGGGGCGGCAACGGGGGCAATTAGTGGTGCATTGACCGACATCGGGGTGGATGACGATTTTATGCGAGAACTGGGGGAAACCATGTGTCCCGGTACGTCGGCTCTGTTTATCCTGGTGCGGAAGTTCACGCCGGACAAGGTGCTGGAAGAGATTGCGCCCTACGGGGGTAAAGTGTTGCGGACTTCGTTAACGAAGGATAAAGAAGCCGAACTCCAGGAAGTCTTGGCCAATCGGGGTATTCAACCTTCACCTCAGGGTTAAGACAAAATGCAAATTTAATCCTCTCGCCGGGGTATTGGTGGGAATCCTTTTGCAATTTGCACGGGTTGCAAAGGAGCATAGCCCCTGTTGGGAACCTCTAAAAATTGTGAATGAGCCGTCGCAGGGGGACACCGCCCGATTCTGGTTCTTCATAATTTCTGGATTCTAACGAAAGGATTGTTTGTCCGATTGAATAAATAGAGGTTTCCTATAGCAATCCTAACTAAAAGTGGAACAAAATTCCGCAGGAAGTAGGGGTCGCAGGGGGTACCCCCGCCCCTGGTTCCCCCTAATCTCAAGCTACTCATCAGGTGCTTCTCTGGCAGAAACTACCGTTCCCAAATCAAATCGGATTGCTATATCTAGCAATCCCTTTTGAACTGGCAACAAGGGTCGCAGGAGCGCCGGTTGGTTCTCTCTCTTCTTTGTTTTTGAATCGTTTAGGATTGCTACAGATGATGTCCTGGAAGAATTACCATAGCTCCAAATGGCTGGAAAATCTATCCCAACGGCAAAAATCCAGTTCTTGCGGCCAGGGCTGACCATTGAGGTAGTTGCAAATCAATTCGGCAGTAATGGGTGCAAGCAAAATCCCGTTGCGGTAGTGACCGGTCGCTAAGGTGAGATTCTCCCAAGGGCTGGGTCCCAAGATGGGCAGTTCATCGGGAGTCACCGGCCGGTAGCCCCACCAAGTTTCCACCACCGGCCACGATTCTAACCCTGGGTAGGTGTGGATGGCTCGTGCCAGGAGTGAATGCAGTCCCCCGGCGGTCACCCCGGCGTGAAACCCCACATCTTCACTGGTTGCCCCAATCACCAAGCGGCCATCCCGGCGGGGAACCAGGTAGGCATCGGCAAAAATCACCTGATGCAAACCCGGAGTATGAGGAGCCTGGAGTGCTACCATCTGGCCTTTGCGGGGGTGAACGGGGAGCGAGAGCAATTTATGGGTCCAGGCGCCAGTGGTGAGAACGTAATGGTCAGCTAGATGGGAAGCCGCCTGGGTCATGACTTGGGTGATTTTGCCCCGCTCCTGGGCGATGTGTACCACCGTTTCCTGGGGAAAGAACTGTACACCGAGGCGTTGGGCGGCTTGCCTTAACATCTGAGCGAGCAAACGGTTATCCACCTGGCCATTATCGGGATACCACCAGCCGCCGATAAAGTGTTCATTCAATCCGGGTTGGTAGGTGTCCAATTCCTGACGATTGAGCCAAATCCCTGTGTGATTGCCCCGCTGCTGATGCGTTGCTGGTACTAAAATCCCACACGGCCAGTATCCTGCGGATTGCCCCGTATAATCTTCTAATTCCTCAATCCAGACTGGGTACTTCTGCAAACTGGCTTGGCACAAATTCCGCATTGCCCCGGCGGGGAGTTGTTCGGCACCGGGAGCCAGCATTCCGGCGGCGGCATAGGCGGCTGTCCCAGGAAAATTCCCATCAATGATGCCCACCTGTCGGTTGGTTTTGGCCAGGGCAACGGCAATACTAAGCCCAATCATGCCCCCGCCCAGAATCAGAATCTCCATGCCAAACGTAACCCATCAACACGGTCATTCTTATGGTAATCCTGGGCTTGTTATAGTGGGGGTAAATGCTCAGTTGAATTGAATACATGACATTATCTTCTGAAGCCAAAACGGTTGTTTATCCAGATATAGCAATCCTTTTTGAATTGGCAGCAAAGGTCGCAGGGGCGCAGCCCCCGTCTTTGGTTCTCTTAAATTTATTGGCTCTCAAGGGCACGTCTAAAAATTGGTGATGAGCGGTCGCAGGGGCGCAACCCCCGTCTTTGGTTCTCTTAAATTTATTGGCTCTCAAGGGCACGTCTAAAAATTGGTGATGAGCGGTCGCAGGGGCGCAATCCCCGTCTTTGGTTCTCTTAAATTTATTGGCTTTCAAGGGCACGTCTAAAAATTGGTAATGAGCGGTCGCAGGGGCGTAATCCCCGTCTTTGGTTCTCTTAAATT
>JAUQVQ010000301.1:0-2699 GCA_039794725.1 Gloeomargarita sp. HHBFW_bins_162 | reverse complement strand
TACGCATCGGGAGTTTGTTTTTCACGCTGGTTTATGCCACCCATTTATATCTATTAACCACGCCGAGTGAAGCGATTGCCGCCGCCATGACCTGGTGTTTACGCCCATTACAACGGTGGGGATTGCCGGTGAACGAACTCAGTTTATGCTTGACATTATCCTTACGATTTATCCCCTTAGTGATGGAAGAAGTGCAAAATCTGGTGCGGTCGGTGCAGATGCGGGGGATTCGCTGGTCGAAGTTAAAGTTACGCCAGTTGGTGCGCCTGTGGTTGCTGGTGGCAGAACGGCTGTTGCTGAACCTGTTTTTGCGGGCCGAACAGGTGGCAACGGCGATGGTGGTGCGGGGCTATCATCCGGCGCAAATGCCCCCTCTCAACTGGCGCAAGCCGGTTTGGCAATGGGGGGACACGCTGGCGGTGCTGGGGTTGGCGGGGTTATGTGCGGTGCGGTTGGTCTATGGCGGGGATTGAATACTGGCGCAATTTTCCCCTCGACGGCCGCACGGGCAGTGAGATTTTTAGCCAACTGGGGTTGGAACAACCGGTGGCTGCCTTGCTGGAAAGTCCGCCGGGGAGTAATGGCCGTTATTCCCTCTGTGCCGCCGGTCAGCATTGGGTCACGCCCCCTCTGGAGCACATCCTACCCTGGATGGCGGAACATCTGACTTTTGTACCGAGGGCAGCGGATAACCGTCCCGCTGATTTACCCTTTACGGGGGGCTGGTGGGGCTGGTTGGCCTACGAAGCCGTGTGGGCATGGGAACGCCTGCCCCCCTTGGCTCCCGACCCCCTGCCGTTTCCGGTGGCGTTTTGGTTTCAGCCGGATTGGTGCGCCATTTTGGATCATCAGCAGGAGCAATTACACCTGGGAGCGTGTAATAATCACTTACTGCACGAATTAATCCAAAAACTCAACGCCCCTTTGCCCGAACCCTTCCCGGAACTCCCCCCCAGCGGTGCGGTGCAGTGGCAACTCTCCCCAGACGAGTACCACCACCGGGTCGCACGGGTGCAACACCACATCCAGGCGGGGGACATTTTTCAAGCCAATTTATCGGTGCGGTTTGCTGTGCCGACGCACCAACATCCCTGGCGCGTGTATCAAAATTTAACCCGGTTGAACCCTTCCCCCTTCGCCTGCTACTGGCAAACCCCCTGGGGACAGATGGTGAGTTGCTCCCCGGAACGCCTGGTGTTTGTCCAGGGGGATGTTATCGAAACCCGCCCGATTGCGGGCACTCGTCCTCGAGGCGCAACGCCAGCATGGGATCGCACCCTCGCCCAGGAATTGCTCAACCATCCTAAGGAGCGTGCCGAACACATTATGCTGGTGGATTTAGAACGCAATGATTTGGGGCGGGTCTGCCGGTGGGGGTCGGTGCGGGTGGCGGAATTATTCACCCTAGAAGCCTATAGCCATGTCATGCACCTCGTCAGCCGAATTGTCGGGAAATTGCGCCCGGAGTGCACACCCGCAGATGTATTCCAAGCCGTTTTCCCCGGCGGAACGATTACCGGGTGTCCCAAAGTCCGGTGTATGGAAATTTTGCACACCTTGGAACCCCATCGCCGCAATTTGTTTTATGGTTCCTGTGGCTATTGGGACGGGCGAGGGCGGGGGGATTGGAATATCCTCATCCGTACATTGTTATTTCCCAAGGGAGCGGCAATGGCGTGGGGACAGGTGGGCGCAGGGATTGTGAGTGATAGTGATCCCCAGCGCGAGTGGCGGGAATCGGTGCACAAGGCGCAGGCACAATTTTTGGCTTTGGGTACGAAATGTTACGAATAACCCTAGCCGTTTCCCTTAAAATAAGTTACGATACGCCATGTTAGTTACTCCCTGTGGAATGTCGGCTCTAGTCGTGAAGGCTGGAGCTTTTTACTGTGAGTGTATGGGTTTTCTTGCCATCGAACGACTCCCATGCACTATCAAATCGGTGCAGTTAACACTACATTGTATTTAGGGTACCTCATATTTATTGAAGCCAAGGGGAGATTCTCTTGCCAGAATGCCCGAATTACGGAGAACCAGAGACGGGGGCTGCCCCCCTGCGACCGCAATTATGAATTAATAGAGGTTCCCTGTAGAATCTCTGAATGAGAATCCCCGAATTACGGAGAACCAGAGACGGGGGCTGCGCCCCTGCGACCTCAATATGAATTAATAGAGGTTCCCTATAGAATCTCTGAATGAGAATCCCCGAATTACGGAGAACCAGAGACGGGGGCTGCCCCCCTGCGACCGCAATTATGAATTAATAGAGGTTCCCTGTAGAATCTCTGAATGAGAATCCCCGAATTACGGAAAACCAGAGACGGGGGCTACGCCCCTGCAACCCTTGTTCCCAACTCACAAGGGGTGTCCTTAGGCAACCGGCTTGACTAAACAGGCGCGCAAATCCCGAAGTAAGGTATCCTGATCCAGATTTTGCCCAATAAATACCAATTGATTCTTGGGGGGAATGGGTCGGTCATCCACATCTAAACTGTAGCGTTTACCGCTGAGTTGAAACACATAACGTAGGGTACTCCGGTCAAACCATAAAATTCCCTTCGCCCGAAAGACGTTGGTGGGTAGTTGATCCGTCAAGAAAAACTGAAACTTCTCCAAATTAAAAGGCTGTTCGCTGGTAAAAGAAACCGCCATAAACCCATCATTTTCTAAGTGAGAAGAATGGTGATGATGCTCATGAT
>JAUQVQ010000300.1:0-2699 GCA_039794725.1 Gloeomargarita sp. HHBFW_bins_162 | reverse complement strand
CCAGTGCTGACCCCCCGACTTTGGCACATCGGCAGATTATCCAGTGGTTGGCGCAGGAATTTGACCGGGTGTTGGTGTGGGCGGCGGACAATCCCCTGAAAACCGGCCAAACCCCGTTGGCACATCGGATGGCGATGTTGGACTGTCTGGTGCAGGAGTTGGGGGAACCCAAGGTGCGGTTGTCCCCGGAGTTGAGCCATCGGTTTACGCGGGTGAGTGTGGCACGGGCGCAGGCGCAATGGCCGCAGGCGAGGTTGACCCTGGCATTGGGAGCGGATTTGCTCCCCCAACTGCCCCGCTGGCATCAGGCGGAAGAACTGTTTCCTCAGGTGGACGTGGTGATTATTCCCCGGACGGGCTATCCCCTGCCACCGGCGGCTCTGGATTGGTTGCGAGACCACAGCCCCCACGTGAGCATTGCCCCGATTACGGTGCCGGACTGGTCATCCCGGGCGTTTCGGGAGGGGCAACGGCAGGATGAACTCAGCCCCGGTGTGCTGGCCTATATCCAATATCATCAGCTTTATCAGGACACCGTACTGCCTTCAACAGTATGACTGCCCTCCAAATTATTGTTGATGTCGTAACGGTAATTTTCTCGGTGGATACGGAGGCTAACCGACTGTTGGTTCTGCTGTGTGGGGGGGAACCGGCTCGCTTACCGGGAATGCCGTTGACGGGTGAGCTAACTCTGGCAGAACAAGCATACCAGGTGTTGGCAACCAAGGTACAAGTCGAGCATTTGTACTTAGAACAGCTTTACACCTTTGGGGGGCCAGGTCGGGATGAACGGGAAACGGAGCAACGGCGGTGTCTGTGCGTGGCTTATTTTGCCTTGGTGCAGTACCAAGCAACCGTCCTACTCCGGGAACCGGAGCCGGTGCAGTGGGTGCCAGTGTCGCACCTGCCTGGGTTGTGGGGGGATCATGCGGAGATTGTCCGATATGGCTATCAACGCTTACGCAATAAATTAGAATACAGTCCGATTGCGTTTCAAGTGTTACCGGAATTGTTTACTTTGGGGGAATTGTATCAGTTGTATGCGACTATTTTGGGGGAAGATTTTAGCGATTATTCCAATTTTCGTTCCCGCTTATTAAAATTAGGATTTCTCCAGGATACGGGACAAAAAGTGTGTCGGGGGGCGGGTCGTCCCGCTAGTCTGTATCGCTTTGACCAACACGCCTTTTTACCCTATAAAGATAAACCAATGGTGTTTATATGAGGGCACCTCTAAAAATTGCCGGTCAGCGGTCGCAGGGGGGCGCCCCCCGCCTCTGGTTCTCCGTAATTTCTTGCTTCTTGCTAAGAGATTCTATAGCTACTTGAATAAATAGAGGTTCTCATGAGTGAATTACGCTTAGGTCTAGCGCAGTTGAACCCAACGGTGGGAGATTTGGAGGGGAATAGCCAAAAAATTCTCCAGGCGGCCAAACACTGTGCATTTCAGGGAATTTCGCTGTTAATTACGCCTGAACTCTCCCTGTGCGGGTATCCACCCCAAGATATTTTGCTTGACCCGTTGTTTGTGGAAAATTGCCAAACGGCGTTGCATCATCTGGCGTTGCGGATACCGCCCAAAATTGGGGTTCTGGTGGGAACGGTTCTTCCCAACCCGGATTGGTGGCAAAAAGGGGAAAAACCCTTATTCAATGGGGCGGCATTATTATTTGATGGCCGCATTCGCTACACGTTTTATAAACAATTGCTCCCCGATTATGACGTATTTGATGAACACCGTTATTTCCAACCCGGTACCCAAGTGAATCTCCTGCGTTGGCAAGGGGTGCGGTTGGGGGTGACCATCTGTGAGGATTTGTGGAATGATGAACAGTTTTGGAGTGGCAAACGTTACCCGGAAAATCCGATTCCGCTATTGATGGAACGGGGGGTAGATATTTTGATTAATATGTCGGCATCGCCCTACTGGCAGGGGAAAGGGTCACTGCGGGAATCACTGTTGGCTCATTGCGCCCGGAAGTACCAAGTCCCGGTGATTTATGTCAACCAAGTGGGGGCAACGGATCAGTTAATTTTTGATGGGCGGAATTTAATCCTGGATGGCACAGGTCAGGTCATTCACCGGGGGCGGAGCTTTACTTCCGAGGTTCAAACCGTCACCTACACCCAGGGCGAGTGGCAGAATGCCCGTGTGCAAACTCCCCCCGCCCCTTGGGCGGAAGTCTGGCAGGCGTTGGCGTTGGGGATTCGGGATTATGTCCACAAAAGCGGCTTTCAGCGGGTGGTGCTGGGGTTGAGCGGCGGCATTGATTCGGCGGTGGTGGCGGCGCTGGCGGTGCAGGCTCTGGGAGCAGACCAGGTGCTGGGGGTGCTGATGCCGTCGCCTTATAGTTCCGACCATTCCGTGACCGATGCCCTGGCGTTGGCGGCCAATCTGGGGATCAAAACCGAGAAAATTCCCATCCACTCCATAATGGATGCCTATGCCACCAGTCTGGCTCCCGTATTCACAGGCTATGCCCCCGATGTCACCGAGGAAAATATCCAGTCCCGCATCCGGGGCGCATTGCTGATGGCGCTGGCTAATAAATTTCACGCCCTGGTGCTGACAACCGGGAACAAATCGGAACTGGCGGTGGGCTACTGTACGTTGTACGGCGATATGTGCGGGGCGTTGGCTCCCGTGGGCGACCTGTGGAAAACCCAGGTGTACGCCCTCGCTCGTTGGTACAATGAAT
>JAUQVQ010000299.1:0-2700 GCA_039794725.1 Gloeomargarita sp. HHBFW_bins_162 | reverse complement strand
GCCACCTGAAAGGTCTGCCCCGCCGTCGGCAATTCCAACACCAACAGGGGACGCACCCCCCACACCAGCTGCAACTGGCGGGCAACTTCAATATGGGGCGTGACCGCTACAATCGCCGTCGTCGGGCGAAACTTGGAGACATTGCGGGCGGTTGCCCCGGTCTTGGTCAGGGTTAAAATCGCCCCTGCCCCCAACTCAGTCGCCACATCACTCACCGCTTTGCTAATGGCATTGGCAATCGCCTGTCCCCCGGCCTGAAACGGACGGGAATACACCCCCGGCATCCCCGGTTGCAGACACTCCTGCTCAACATGGCGGGCAATTTTATCCAAGGTTTCCACCGCCAACACCGGATATTTCCCCGTCGCCGTTTCGTTGGAGAGCATCACCGCATCCGTGCCATCCAAAATCGCATTCGCCACATCCGACACCTCCGCCCGGGTGGGACGCGGGGAAGTCGCCATACTGTCCAACATCTGCGTGGCGGTAATCACCGGAATCCCCAACCGATTGGCCGTAGCAATCAACCGCTTTTGCAGCAGGGGCACTTCCTGGGCGGGCATTTCTACCCCCAAATCCCCCCGTGCCACCATCACCCCATCGCACACGGACAAGACCGCTTCCATCTGGGCAATGGCCTCGTGCTTTTCAATCTTGGCCACCACCGGCACCCGATAGCCATTCTGGGCAATGATTTCTTTTAATTCCAACACATCTTCCGGGTTGCGCACAAAACTCAACGCCACCCAATCCATCCCCTGTTCCAAGCCAAATAATAAATCCTCCTTATCTTTTTCCGTCAGGGCTTTCACCGACAGACACACCCCCGGAAAATTCACCCCCTTGTGGTTGGACAGCACGCCTCCCACCGTCACCCGGCAGTGCAATTCCTTGGCCGCTTTATCCACCGCCTCCACCTGCATTTCCACCCGCCCATCGTCCAGGAGAATCGTCGCTCCCTCCGGCACTTCTTCCGCCAGACGGTCATAGCTGACAAACCCCCGCTCCGTCGTACAGGGAATCGGCTCACTCGTTAAGGTATAGGCACAGCCAGTAGGCACCACCACACTGCCTTCCGGGAACTTGCCCAGGCGAATTTTCGGCCCTTGCAAATCCTGCAAAATCCCCACCGGGCGGTTGAGTTCAAAGGCCAACTGGCGAATCATCCGGACATGACGTTGGTGGTCGCTGTGACTGCCGTGAGAAAAATTCAAGCGAAAGGTATTGACCCCCGCTTCAATCATCGCCCGCAGGGTTTCCGGGTTATTACAGGCTGGGCCAACCGTTGCCACAATTTTTGTCCGTCGAAAGGGAGTTCCCATCTTGCCCAACCCAGAATCAGGATACACATCAATTACGATTTGTGATTGTAAACGGGGAATCACCTTTTCGCCTGCTTTTTGCCGAAGAACTTTGGGATCGGCTACGCCATGCCTTGCGCTCAGGGCTCCAGAAACCGACGGGTCAACTCCTGGTAACTATCAATGCGCCGATCCCGCCAAAACGGCCACCCCTGCCGCTGAGTTTCAATTTGGGATAAATCTAATGTCACCGTCAACACCTGCTCACAATCCGTTGACCCCCGGATCAGCACCTGCCCATCGGGAGCGCACACAAAACTCTGCCCCCAAAACTCAATCCCCCCTGTCCCGCCGGGAGTTGGTTCCCAGCCAACCCGATTCACCGCCACCACAAAACACCCGTTGGCAATCGCATGACCGCGTTGGATGGTTTCCCAAGCCTCGTGTTGGGCTTTGCCCCGCTCCTGCTTCTCCCACGGATGCCAGCCAATCGCCGTCGGGTAAAATAAAATCTCCGCCCCCCGCATCGCCGTTAATCGTGCCGCCTCAGGATACCACTGATCCCAACAAACCAGAGTTCCCAGCCGACCATAGGTACTGCTAAATACTTGATAATGTAAATCCCCCGGCGTAAAATAAAATTTCTCGTAATACAGAGGGTCATCGGGGATGTGCATTTTGCGGTACTTACCGAGATAACCTTGACGGCCATCGAGTACCACTGCCGTATTGTGATAAATGCCTTCGGTGCGCTTTTCAAACAGACTGGCAATAATGACAATATCTAATTCTTGAGCGAGTTTTTGTAATGCTTCTGTAGTTGAACCGGGGATGGGTTCCGCCAGGGCAAACGGTGCGTAATCTTCGGTTTGGCAAAAGTAGGGGGTGCGGAACAATTCGGGTAAACAAACCACCTGTGCCCCTTGGTTAGCCGCTTGCTGAATCAACTCTTGTGCTCGCCGGTCATTCACCTGGGGGTCGGGGTCACACACCATTTGAATCAAACCCACCGTGACTTGTCCCATGCTGATTTCCCCTCAATTTATGGGCACCTCTGCAATTGTAAATGAGTGGTTGCAGGGGCGCAGCCCCCGTCTCTGGTTCTCCCTAATTCTGGATGCTCACTAAAGGGCACCTCTAAAAATTGTGAATGAGCGGTCGCAGGGGCGCAGCCCCCGCCTCTGGTTCTCCCTAATTTCTGAATGCTCACTAAAAGGCACCTCTAAAAATTAGTGATTAGCGGTTGCAGGGGCGCAACCCCCGCCTCTGGTTCTCCCTAATTTCTGAATGCTCACTAAAAGGCACCTCTAAAAATTGTGAATGAGCGGTCGCAGGGGCGCAGCCCCCGCCTCTGGTTCTCCCTAATTTCTGGATGCTCACTAAAGGGCACCTCTAAAAA
>JAUQVQ010000298.1:0-2721 GCA_039794725.1 Gloeomargarita sp. HHBFW_bins_162 | reverse complement strand
GGGTTTTCCCTAATTTTTTTGTTCTTGCACCTTTTCGGGTTGCCATAGAGTTAATCACTTCGGCTAAACACGCAAAATTAACATAATGAGGGTCGCAGGGCGCAGCCCCGTCTTGGGTTTTCCCTAATTTTTTTATTCTTGCACCTTTTCGGGTTGCCATAGAGTTAATCACTTCGGCTAAACACGCAAAATTGACATAATGAGGGTCGCAGGGTGTAGCCCCGTCTTGGGTTTTCCCTAATTTTTTTATGGGCACCTCTAAAAATTGGTGATGAGCGGTCGCAGGGGCGCAGCCCCCGTCTCTGGTTCTCCGTAATTTCTGGATTCTAACTAAAGGATTTTTTGCCCGATTGAATAAATAGAGGTTCCCTTATTCTTGCACCTTTTCGGATCGCTACAGAGATGCCCTTAGGTGTTAAATAACGGTAACTGTTGCTCGGGCGGTTGATGCCCCAAATGCACCCACGCCGGTGGAAGGGCAACCCGTCCCCTCGGCGTTCGTTGCAAATATCCCATTTGCATCAAATACGGTTCATACACATCTTCAATGGTTTGCGGGTCTTCTCCGGTCATGGCCGCTAGGGTATCCAGACCCGCCGGACCGCCCTGAAATTGCTCAATCAAAATGGTTAACAACGCCCGATCCACTCCGTCCAACCCCTGGGGATCAACCGCCAACAGCTCTAACGCTGTTCCAGCCAATTCTGGTGTAATGATTTCAACATTTTGCACCTGGGCATAATCCCGCACCCGTTTGAGCAAACGATTGGCAATGCGGGGTGTCCCTCGTGACCGTTGGGCAATGGTTTCTGCCCCTGCAGGGGTAATTTGAATGTTGAGCAACTGCGCCGTGCGGGTGATAATTTGTGCCAACTCCGGCACGGTATAAAACCGCAGTCTTTGCACCAAGCCAAAGCGATCCCGCAAAGGCGAACTCAAGGCTCCTACCCGTGTCGTTGCGCCCACCAAAGTAAATTTTGGTAGGGTTAACGAACGAGTCCGGGCACTGGCTCCCTTGCCCACCGTCACGTCCACCCGGAAATCTTCCATTGCTGAATAGAGGGTTTCTTCCGTCACCCGGGGCAGACGGTGAATCTCATCCACAAATAAAATGTCGCCCGCTTCCAAATTCACCAATAAGCCCACAATATCCCGGGGGCGTTCCAACGAGGGGCCACTGGTGATGTGACATTGCCGCCCCATTTCCTGCGCCAGGATTAGGGATAGCGTGGTTTTCCCCAGCCCCGGTGGGCCGTACAACAGCAGGTGATCCAACGGTTCGCCCCGTACCTTGGCCGCCCCGACCGCAATGCTGAGAATGTGTTTAAGTTCCGTCTGCCCCAGATATTCCGCTAACGACTGCGGACGCAGGGAATCCTCCGGGAGTACCTGGGTTTCCTGCGCCGTCGCCTGGGGTGCCAAGAGCGGATTGCGCCCCCCCCCCTCGCCTTGGGAGGAGACAATCGCCATGATTAGGTGGGTAATTTTACTTCAATGTCCACCCCCGCCGGTAAGTCCAATTTCATCAGGGCATCAATCGTCTTGGACTGGGGCTGGTAAATGTCAATAATCCGCCGGTGGGTACGGCTCTCAAAATGCTCCCGTGAATCCTTATCCACGTGGGGCGACCGCAACAGGCAATAGATGCGCCGCTTCGTGGGCAGAGGAATGGGGCCAACCGCATGGGCTTGGGTGCGATTTACCGTGTCCATGATCCGCTCGCAGGAAGTATCTAGCAGGCGGTGGTCATAGGCCTGGAGCCGGATGCGGATTTTTTGCTTGGTCAAAGGTGCCATAGTCATTACTCCCAAACATGGGGAAGCCCCAACGACTCCCCCTAGTGCATCAATCGGTTTACGTCAGGATTTTGGTCACCACACCGGCACCGATGGTCCGCCCACCTTCCCGAATGGCAAACCGCATTCCCTGCTCAATGGCAATCGGATGGATCAATTCCACCGTCATTTTGATCCGGTCACCCGGCATCACCATTTCCACGTTTTTGCCGTCGTCGCTGGTGTAGGCTTTGATGGTGCCCGTCACGTCGGTGGTACGGACGTAGAATTGGGGCTTGTACCCGGCGAAAAAGGGCGTGTGCCGTCCGCCTTCCTCTTTTTTGAGCACGTACACCTCGGATTCAAACTCCGTGTGGGGCTTGATGGAGCCGGGTTTGGCCATCACCATGCCCCGCTCAATATCGGTTTTTTGCACCCCCCGCAAGAGCATCCCTACGTTGTCCCCGGCGATCCCTTCTTCGAGGGTTTTTTGGAACATTTCCAAGCCGGTGACGGTAACGGTACGGGTTTCCCGCAGACCGACGATCTCCACGGTTTCACCCACTTTCACCTTGCCCCGCTCGATCCGACCGGTGGCGACCGTCCCCCGCCCGGTGATGGAGAACACGTCTTCCACCGCCATCAGGAAGGGTTTGTCAATTTCCCGTTCGGGAGTCTTGATGTACTCGTCCACCGCATCCATCAGTTCGTAAATTTTATCCACCCATTCGTTGTCGCCGCGCTGGGTGTTGGGATTGGCCTGCATGGCTTCCAGAGCCTTCAACCCCGACCCCCGGATGATGGGAATTTCGTCCCCCGGAAAGTCGTAGTTGCTCAACAGTTCCCGCAACTCCAGCTCCACCAATTCCAGGAGTTCCTCGTCATCCGCCATGTCCACCTTGTTCAGGAACACCACGATGTTGGGCACCCCCACCTGTTTCGCCAG
>JAUQVQ010000297.1:0-2727 GCA_039794725.1 Gloeomargarita sp. HHBFW_bins_162 | reverse complement strand
ATAAGCTGATGCCGCCAGCCCTCCCGTCGAGATTATAAAATAAGACAGGTTGTTGCCCAAGGAATGTGAAGCCCTATGACTGCCGCCATTGCCACCCAATACGAAACCATTATTGGCTTGGAAATTCACTGTCAGCTGGGCACGGCGACCAAAATTTTCTGCGGCTGTAGCACGGCGTTTGGTGCCCCCCCCAATAGCCAAGTCTGTCCCATCTGTTTAGGGCATCCGGGGGTTTTGCCGGTATTGAATGAACAGGTTTTAGCCTATGCGGTGCAAACGGGTTTGGCCTTGAATTGCACCATCGCCCCCTATAGTAAATTTGACCGCAAACAGTATTTTTATCCCGATCTCCCCAAAAACTACCAAATTTCTCAGTACGATTTGCCCATCGCCACCAACGGCTGGCTAGAAATTGAACTCCCCGATGAGCAGGGCAATTTTTATCGCAAACGCATCACCATCCAACGCCTGCACATGGAAGAGGATGCCGGGAAATTAGTCCACGCCGGAGCCGAACGGTTATCCGGCTCGGATTACTCGTTGGTGGACTTCAACCGGGCGGGCGTGCCGTTGTGTGAAATTGTCAGTGGCCCCGATCTGCGCTCGGGAGCGGAAGCCGCCGAGTACGCTCAGGAATTGCGCCGCATTGTCCGCTATCTGGGGGTATGTGATGGCAATATGCAGGAGGGGTCATTACGGTGTGATGTAAATATCTCCGTGCGTCCGGTGGGGGAAACCCGCTTTGGTACGAAGGTCGAAATTAAAAACATGAACTCGTTTAATGCCATCCAACGGGCGATTGACTACGAAGCCAAACGGCAAATAACCGCCTTAGAAAATGGGGAACGGTTGGTGCAAGAGACCCGCCTGTGGGACGAGGCCAGCCAGCGCACGGTGAGTATGCGCTCCAAGGAAGGAGCCAGTGATTATCGCTATTTCCCGGAACCGGATTTGCCCCCGATTCAACTGACTGCGGCGCAGATTGAGCAATGGCGTAGTCAACTCCCGGAATTGCCCTATGCGAAACGCCACCGTTACGAAACGGAACTGGGTTTGTCCGCCTACGACACCCGGGTATTGACCGACGAACGGAGCATGGCGGAATACTTTGAAGCCACCGTGACGGCGGGAGCCGACCCCAAACTCGCCAGCAATTGGATTACCGGGGACATCACTGCCTGGTTAAAAGCCCAAAAACAAGACATCCGCACCTTGGCCTGCCGCCCGGAGCAATTGGCCGAGTTGATTGGGTTAATTCAAGCAGGCACCATCAGCGGCAAAATTGCCAAAGAATTGCTCCCGGAATTGCTCAGCAACGGCGGTTCCCCCAAAGAAATGGTTGAGGCCAAAGGGTTAACCCAGGTGTCCGACCCAGCCATTTTAGGCGAATGGATTGACCAAGTCTTGGCCGCCCATCCCCAGGAACTGGCGCAATATCGGGGAGGCAAAACCAAGTTGTTCGGCTTTTTTGTGGGTAAAGTCATGCAAAAAACCGGCGGTCGTGCCGACCCCCAACGCACCAACGAATTACTCAAACAAAAACTGGCTCAGTGATCCAACCGTTCTGAACTAGCGTATGATTGGTATATCTAGCTTGTTGCCATTGACCACAGGAAGCTCATGAGCGATACCCCCAAAGAACATCACTTGTTGGTCATCCATGATGATGAAGGCTCCCGTGCCATTGCCTTAGAAGCGGCAACCTATTCCTTGGGGCGAGACCCCAGTAATGCTATTGTCTTGCATTCTAAAACGGTCTCCCGCCGTCATGCCATTTTGTTGCGCTTACCGAACCCGGAAACCAAAGGCTATCGCTACCGGTTGATGGATGGGGACAGCAAGGGGAATCGCAGTGCCAATGGCACACGGGTGAATGGTAAAGACTGGACGACTGGTGAGTTAAAACATGGGGATGTGATCAGTTTCGGGGACGTGGAAGCCCGCTATTCGATTACCGTGATGACGGAAGAGGAATTCAAAAAACATACAGAAACGATTGATTTTCGCAGTATCAAATCTGAAACTGTCAACACTGAAGAAACCCAGATGTTTTAGGGAAGCTCTATTAATCCCAAATCAGGGGTCGCAGTTCTCCGTAATTTTTGTATTCTCACTCAGAAATTCTCTGCCTGTTTGCATAAATAGAAGTACCTGTATAGCAATCCGATTTGATTTTAGAACGGTAGTTTCGGCCAGAGGACAACCCTATGAGCATCCAAAGATTAGAGAGGACAAGAGGTGGGGGTACCCCATGCAACCTCTTCTTCTTTTGAGATTTTGTTTCATTTTCAGCTAGGATTGCTATAGTCATCCCTTTTGAATTTAGAACCAGAGTCGCAGGGGCGTAAGCCCCCGTTTGGGATTTTCTCCCCTCTCCTATTAGGTCGAGGGTGAGGGTAAATATAATCATGCAAGGGTCTAATGATGTTTTCTTTATGGGCACCTCTAAAAATTGGTAATTAGCGGTCGCAGGGGCGTAGCCCCCGTCTCTGGTTCTCCGTAATCTCTGGATTCTAACTAAAGGGCACCTCTAAAAATTGGTAATTAGCGGTCGCAGGGGCGTAGCCCCCGTCTCTGGTTCTCCGTAATCTCTGGATTCTAACTAAAGGGCACCTCTAAAAATTGGTGATGAGCGGTCGCAGGGGCGTAGCCCCCGTCTCTGGTTCTCCGTAATCTCTGGATTCTAACTAAAGGGCACCTCTAAAAATTGGTAATTAGCGGTCGCAG
>JAUQVQ010000296.1:0-2744 GCA_039794725.1 Gloeomargarita sp. HHBFW_bins_162 | reverse complement strand
TCCTCCTGGCGAGTATAGCTACGGGGAGCATTAGCACCGACGATTAATACCCCCTGGTTGCCAATCGGTTGCACAATCACCGCCTGCGTATTCGGGGGGAGATAATCAAATTCCACTCGCCCTGGATAAAGGGTCAAATTCACCAAATACACCGGCTTTTGTTGCGTTAAAACCCGCTGGACAATCGCTCCCGGTTTGACCTGGTTATTTGCACCTAAAATTCCCCGGCGTAAATAGGTTTTTCCCGCATAGTAAATAACTACGGTTTTGGTGGGAGTTGTGGTTAATACTGTATGGGATAACCAAGCCAATTCTTGTTGTAAATTTGGGGGCAATTCGGGATGAAGTTCAAAGCCCTTTTCACCGATTAATTCGACGGCATTGGGGGGTTGCGGTTGGATATTTTGCCAGAGTAATCCCGTTAAAATTAACACCGCACTGAGAATAATACCGAGGGCATCCGCCCGGGTTTGTGCTGGGGTTAAAACCTCACTGACACTGCGATTGATCAACAGTGCCACCGCTCCACAACTGCCAACCATTAAAGGCAACCAGTACCACTGTTTCATGGGCGTACGGCTCTCAAAAATTCTCAGACAACGGAACACACCATGAGCAGTAGCAGGATTGCTGGTTTGGGGGCATTTCTCCGGTGGCAATATAGCAATCATAAATGAGATCACCACAGAAGTGATGCCTCGTTCCCGTCTGCCCCTCTCCCAGAACGGAAGAGGGGAGAAAACCCAAACGGAGCTACGCCCTGCGACCCTTGTTTCACATTCAAAAAGGACTGCTGTAGTGTACGGGTTTGCATCAAGTGTAATTTCAGAGTACCTCATTACCAATGAGCGGTCGCCGGGGGTACCCCCCACCTCTGCTTGTCCGTAGGCGCATTCTCACCCAGAGATTTTTGCCTGCTTAAAAACCATCCTGCAAAAAAAACCACCCAGTGGGTGGCCATCGCAGAGACGTTAAGCTATGGGCATCGTATTAGACATCGTAGGGAGCTTGCCCCGAGAATTTGAGTTTAGCGGGTTCGGGGTTTTCGCCAATCCGCCGGTCTTTTTTGCCTACATACGGACGACCCGGATTCACCTTCTCAGGATAAACGCCATCGGCAGGATGAAGATATTGAATCTCGCCGCTAGGATAAATGCGGTAAATTTTGTAGTCAATTTTGAATTTTGTCCGCAGTTGGGTGCCCAGCGCCAGACATTGCTCCTTACGAGCGAGGTAGAGCAGGTTATCCCCCTCCCGCATGGTGGCGGCACCGCCGGTGGGCATTTCAAACACTTGCTCTTTTTTGCTCGTCCAGGTGATGGCGTACTTCTCCTCCACTTCGGCTTTGCGGAGCAGACCGCCCGTACTACCACCAAAAATTGGAGCCGGAGTTTCCAGGTTTAGGGTCATAGGGATACCACCGTGAATGACTGGTTGGCATCGTACCACTGCCTAGAGGTTCAGAGGTCAACCTGTGAAAAAGCTTTACACTCGCTCGCAGGCCAACCGCTCCGCCACCACATCCACCCGAATCGTATCCCCCTCTTTGAAGATGCCTTTGAGCAATTCCCGAGCAATTAACGTTTCCAAATGCCGTTGAATCGCCCGTTTCAAAGGCCGTGCCCCATACACCGGGTCATAGCCCACCTCGGCGAGAAAATCCACAGCAGCATCGGTAAGTTCCAAGGTGATTTTCTGCTCCTGCAACCGCCTTTGTAACCGTTGCACCTGGAGAGTGACAATCTGCCGCAGTTGGGATTTGGTCAAACTTTGGAAAATGATGATTTCGTCAATCCGGTTGAGGAATTCGGGGCGGAAATTGTCCCGCAGAACGTCCAACATCCGTTTGCGTAATTCCTCATCTTTTTCCGGTTGCCCCGCCAGGTCGAGAATGTACTGAGAACCCAAATTACTGGTCATGATAATCACCGTATTTTTGAAGTCCACCGTACGCCCTTGGGAATCGGTTAATCGCCCATCATCCAGGATTTGCAACATAATGTTAAACACATCGTCATGGGCTTTTTCGATTTCATCAAACAGGATCACCGCATAGGGACGACGGCGAATGGTTTCGGTGAGTTGCCCCCCTTCTTCATACCCGACATACCCCGGGGGTGCGCCAATCAAACGGGCAACCGTATGCCGTTCCATGTACTCCGACATATCAATCCGCACCAGGGCATTTTCGGTATCAAATAAACACTCGGCCAAGGCTTTGGCTAATTCAGTTTTCCCCACCCCCGTTGGCCCCAAGAAAATGAAACTGGCAATGGGACGGTTGGGGTCAGAAAGTCCGGCACGGGAACGCTGAATCGCTTCCGCCACCGCCGTTACCGCCGCATCCTGCCCAATCACCCGCCGGTGCAATTCATCCTCTAAGTGGAGTAACCGCTCCCGCTCAGAAGCCACTAATTTCGCCACCGGAATTCCTGTCCATTTGGCAACAATTTCGGCAATATCATTTTCGGTGACTTCTTCGCGCAATAGAGCAACGCCTGAGCCTTGCAATTCCTGCAATTTTTGCTCGGTAGCCTGGAGTTTCTTTTCTAATTCGGCGCGTTTGCCGTACTTCAACGTTGCGGCTCGGTTCAAATCGTATTCCCGCTCGGCCTGTTGAATTTCTACATCAATTTGGGCGATGGCTTCTTTGATGGCTTTGCGCTGGTCAAGAATTTCCTTTTCCGCTTGCCATTGGGCGTTGAGTTTTTGTTGTTTTTCTTTGAGTTCTGCCAACTCCCGTT
>JAUQVQ010000295.1:0-2798 GCA_039794725.1 Gloeomargarita sp. HHBFW_bins_162 | reverse complement strand
ACCAAGGTCAGTTACAAATTAATTGGTTGCCCACCTGGGGACGGGAAAAATTGACCCACCATTGTCAATCGCTCCGGGCGGACGTTGCCCGTAAATCTCTGGGGAATTACCGCCCGACTCTGGAACTTCCGCAACGGCTCTGGCATTATTTACTTACCAAAGCCAACATTCCTCTGGAGCGGCGGTGGGGGGAATGTTCGCAACGTGACCTGGAAAAATTATTATTACAACTAACTGCAAGTGTTTATACAGTATCAGGAAAAGGTATATTCAAAGAAGAGTTTGTTACCTGTGGGGGTGTGCCCTGGGGGGAGGTGGACAGTCGTACCATGCAGAGTCGGGTGTGTCCGGGGTTGTACCTGGCCGGAGAAATTCTCGATATGGACGGGTTGACGGGGGGATTCAATTTGCAGGCGGCCTGGACAACGGGCTGGGTGGCCGGTCAAGCCTTGGGAGCCACCCATGAGTGAACTGCCCCATTTATCCCCCTGGCTCACCGGAGCGGCCTATTATTTAGGTAAATATATTGTCTTTCCTTTGTACTTTGGCAAAATTGAAATTACCGGACAGGAACTGATTCCCAAAGAAGGGGCATTGTTGGTAACTCCCACCCATCGTTCTCGCTGGGATGCGGTGCTGGTGCCCCATAGTGTGGGCTGGCTCGTGTCAGGACGACATCTGTACTTTATGGTGAGTGCGGACGAGGTGCGAGGATTTCAGGGCTGGTGGATTCGCCGTCTGGGGGGATTTCCGGTTGAACGGGAGCGACCGGGACGGGAAACGCTGACAACGGCGGTACAATTGCTGAGCCGGGGGGATAGTCTGGTGATCTTTCCTGAGGGGAAAATTTCCCGCGATGGCACTCTGTTGCCCCTCAAACCCGGTGCAGTACACTTGGCTTTGCAGGCCGTCCAACAAAATCCTGAATTGATTTTACATATTTTGCCAGTATATTTACAATACAGTCATCCCCGGCAACCCTGGCGTACTCAGGTTAGAGTTAAAATCGGTTTCCCCTTGCGAGTGCTACTCCCCGCAGGCCAACTCCTGCGGCGAGCTACTTTGGATTTAACGGCAACGTTGGAAAAATCCCTAGCCGCTCTGGGTGAGAGCCTGCACCACCCGGTCTAATCCCACCGAATGAGATGCTTTCACCAACACCCGATCCCCCGGTTGTAATCGGGTTTTCAGATGCTGAATAATGTGCTCGTGGTCAGGGTAAATCGTGACGGGGACGGGCTGAGCAGCTTCGGCTAGGGGGAGAATTTCCGGGTCATCAAGGAGGATTAGATCATCGTATTGCAGTTCTGCAATTAACCGGCCTACTTCCTGGTGTAATGGTACAGAATTATCCCCTAATTCCCGCATGGCTCCCAACACGGCAATATGGCGTTGACCGGGGGTTTGTTTGAGGGTTTTTAGAGTAGCACAAACCGCTTCAGGACTGGCGTTGTAGGTTTCGTCAAGTAATAAAATATCGGGGGCTAACTCCCGCCAACCACTGCGCCCCGGGGGTAAATCCAACGTTAAGGGTTCACTCGGCCAGGGAACGCCCACGGTTTTTGCCACCGCCAGCGCTGCTAAAAAATTCAACGCATTGTGTTCTCCGGCTAAAGGTAATGGATAAGAATCAACCCCAATGATTAGCTGATCTTGCTGTAGTTTTGCCTGCAAATTTCCTTCATTAAACCCATACGTATATGTGGCACCATCCCAAACCTTTTGTGCAGTGTCATGTAATAATTGATTTTCCTGCCAATAAATCGCAGTACCTTGGGGGTGGAGATGGGCAAACAATTCGCATTTGGCCTGGGCGATGGCTTCCCGGGAACCCAACCGGCCAATGTGTGCCGTGCCAACGGTGGTAATTACCCCAATATCCGGCTGAGCAATTTGGGCTAAACGAGCGATTTCGCCCCGTCCCCGCATCCCCATTTCCACCACCACGTAATCATATTCATCACTCAGTTGCAGAAGCGTTTTGGGCACACCAATATCGTTGTTTTCATTGGCTGCTGTTTTCAGTACCTTACCCTGGGTGGACAACACGGCGGCGATCAATTCTTTGGTGGTGGTTTTTCCCGCCGAGCCGGTAATGGCAATCACAGGGATGGTAAAGCGTTTACGCCACCAGGTCGCCAGGGTTTGGTAGGCAATCAGGGTATCGGGAACAAGTAACAGGGGTAATGCAGATGAAAATACATCGGCTCGGTGAATAATCGCCGCTACTGCCCCCTGCGCCAGGGCGTTACCAACAAAATCATGGCCGTCCCACCGTTCCCCAACCAGAGCAAGAAACACATCCCCCGCTCGCACCTGACGGCTATCGGTAATAATACGCTCAACGGTACCGCTGAGGGGTTGGCCGGGGGTTGCGCCCAAAATCGAGATGAGTTGTTCTAAACGAAACAAAGCCAGAGCACCAAAACGTTCATCCTGATTTTACAGGTCTTCTTCCGCCTGTTTTTGAAAGACCTGCACCAACTCATGGATGGCAAAATTCAGTACTTCTACGAGGGATTCCGGGGGGAGGAGTTCGCAAATCCGCAGAATCTGCTGGGTCACGGCTTCCCGGTCAATCCGAGGGGGATCGGTCTGGTCTTGGGTCACAGGCTCCATAACAAGGGTGAGGTGGAAACGGCACCATCTGGGAATGTGATTTCCCGAGTTACTTGTATTCGCTGACGTTACTCCATTGTGGAAAGGGAGCCGGAAATCAATTCTCCGTATATTTACCTTAAAACTTGTGCCAAGCTACAGGGTCAAGCGGTAGTAGTATTAGATATTTTTATTGAAAT
>JAUQVQ010000294.1:0-2804 GCA_039794725.1 Gloeomargarita sp. HHBFW_bins_162 | reverse complement strand
TTGAGTTATTAACATTGACGCAAGAGGTCTAATCTCTAATGCTCATCAGACTGACGCAACCTTAGAAGATGTCAAATGGGTTCTATAAAGGTGCCCTTTGTTCTCTAATCGTTCAGGATTGCGACAGCCTTACCCTTGAACCCTTTATGATGAGGGTGGCCATAGAACTTTTTTGAGGCAAAGATGGGTGTTGCCGGTTTGGTTGGTTTTGGGTTTTTCATAGCCGCGCAACCGCAGGGTGGGGGCGTTAAACCCATTGTTCAGTCGGATTGTCGCCAGGGGGAATGCTGGGAAAGCCAGGTTCTCAGTACCCAGTTAGAACAGCACACTCCCCAGGGGAAACTCTACCGGGTGACGGTGGGGCGGCGTTCTTGGCCGATGGATGGCAAGCCCCCGGCGCAATTTCAGGAACGCACCCAAGATTACGTGTACTGCTCGCGGACGCGACCGGCCTATATTTTTGCCAACCCCGGCGGCAAAGGCTATCTCGCCCATTTACTCAATCCGGGCGGCGAATATTTTGGGTATAACCAAAGTAGCTATCCCGTTTATTGGGGGGTGTGTCATGGGGTTTACAACCAGGATGTATTCACCCCGGCGATGGCGCAGAAAGCCAAGCAACTGGGTTATTCCTTAAAACTCTCTTCACAGCAAATTTCTCTCAACCGGGCGGCTGATATTCTCAAGCGGTAAACCCCGCATGGCTCGGTCTAATAATTGCACCGGATGATAAACGGGGACGGTTGCTCCTTTTTCTCGTAGGTAATGCTGAATCTGTACCGTACACCCGATATTCGCCGAAGCAATCACCTGCGCTCCGGTATTTAATAGGTTATTCACTTTTTGGCGACCCAATTCTGCCGCCGTGTCCGGTTGCAAAAAGTTATACACCCCGGCACTGCCACAGCATAAACCCGCATCCAAGGGTTCGCACAGTTCTAGCCCCGGAATTTGCCGGAGTAATTGGCGGGGTTGCAGGCTGATTTTTTGGCCGTGAATCATGTGGCAGGCATCTTGATAAACCACAGTTAACGGTTTTTCTGCCAACGGATAAAGGGGTACATTCAGGTCAATTTGAGCGAGAAATTCCTGCACATCTTTAACGCTACGACTGAACTTTATTGCTAATTCCCGATATTCCGGGTCAGCGGCTAAAATTTGCCCGTATTCTTTCAGGGTATGCCCACACCCGGACGCATTGATAAGAATGGCATCCAATTCATAATGGCGAAAACTATCAATCATCCAGCGGGCGAGGGTTTGCGCCTGAGTCGTTTCGCCCTGGTGCTGGGGTAAAGCGGCACAACAGCCCTGTTGCGGGGGAATAATCACCTCACAGCCCACCGCCTGCAAAACCCGCACCGTTGCCGCATTCACCGCCGGGTTAAACAATCGCTGGACACAGCCCAAAATCACCCCCACCCGGTAGCGGCGTTGTCCCGATGCGGGGAGAACCTCCGGCCAAAGCCGGGGGGCTAGTTGGGACAAGGTAAGCGGCGGCAGTAACCCGGCCATTGCCCCCAAGCTCGCCGACCCCCGACTCAATAACCCCGGCAACCAGGTGTGTACCCCCATTTTCTGGTACAGCCACAGGAAGGGAGCCAGTAACCGTAAGCGTTCAGGGTAGGGGAACAACTGAAACATCAGCCAACGCACCAGGGTTTCGCGCCAGGGACGCTGATAATTCCGCCGAATCTGGGCACGGGTGGCACTGATCAACTCGTCGTAGCGCACCCCGGAAGGGCAGGCCGTTACACAGGCCAAACAGCCAAGGCAGGTATCAAAATGACTGACGGTTGTGGCATTTAGGTCAATTTCCCCCTGCTGAATCGCATTCATCTGGTAAATCCGCCCCCGAGGCGAATCCATCTCCGTCCCCAACACCCGATAGCTCGGGCAGGTGGTCAAACAAAAGCCACAATGCACACAGGTATCAATGATGGCTTGGGCGGGGGGATGGTGCGGGTCAAAGCCTTGGGCAACGGTCATAGGCAATCGGGGAGTACTTCCCTTCCCTTGTAGCGTGATTTTCCCATTCCCGCTAGGGCAACCATTACCCCTTGATATACACCACCGTTGGCCGGTACAGAAGAAAACTTTCCTGCTGGCCGTTCACTAAACGGAAGTAGTTGGGGTCTTGCCAAACAATTTGCCCCGCCAACACATCGCCAGTGGTGAGTTTGACCTCCACCCCTTTTTTGTCTTGGATGTAGCTCTGGACTTGCCGCACGCTGGGCAAACCCGTATCCAGTTCCGTCATGCGATTTCCCCCGGCACTACACCCCGGTATTGTACGGGAATTATTGCGATTCGACTACCACCTGGAAGCCCCGAGAACGCAGGTACTGGATCAACTGTTCCGCCCGGGCTTGGTCTTGGAAACGCCCCACCTGCCACATCATTTGCCCCCGATAGCTGGAACGAAACGCCTCGGGCACCAACTTGAGAATGTCCTCCTGTTGGGTGGGGGTGGCCGGTCGCACCAGGACACGAACGACGGGCTGTTGGGAACGGGCGGGCAAGACATTGCTGCGGAAATTTTGCCAGGCGGCCGCATTTTCTAACGAACTCAGTTGGTTGGGTCTGGGCGGTTGCAACACCATTTGCACCTGAGCATCTCGCCGGGCGGTTGCCCACTGCTGCTGTTCAGGGGTGATAACGTGTGCTGATAACCCCTGTTGCCGCAGACGTTCCGCCAACTGTTCCGCTTCGGGAGCCGATTGGAACACCCCCGCTTGCATCACCATCTGACCTTGATACCGCACCGGAAAGGCTTGGGGCACGATTTGCCGCAACAGATTGAC
>JAUQVQ010000293.1:0-2808 GCA_039794725.1 Gloeomargarita sp. HHBFW_bins_162 | reverse complement strand
GGGCCAACGATTGCGACGCGGAAAGCAGTGGTGCGGGCATGGGGCGGTTTAGAGCAGGTGGTCAATCGCATCGGTTCCGATTTTCACATGGGGCGGTTGGCACGGTCGGCAGGGTTTCGGGTGGAATTGTCGCATTACATTTTGGATAATTGCTGTGGGCAGGAATCCCTCTCCCAAGTTCTGCAACGGGAACTGCGCTGGGCGAGAACGATTCGCATCAACCGGGGGGTGCAGTACTACGGGTTGGGAGCGACGTTTGGGTTGATTTACGGAGTGCTATTGGTAATTTTCAGCCAGTTTGCCCTTTGGTCGTGGGTTCTTGTCCTGGCAATGTATGCACTGCGGATGGGTCAAGCTCTAGCGGCCATTATTACATTTAACTGCCCCGGTTTGTACCCTTGGTTGTGGGCATTGCCCGTGCGGGATGTATTGAGTTTTGGGGTGTGGTTGTGGGGAGCGTGGGGACAGCGGGTGTATTGGCGGGGGCGGTGGCTGATGATTCAACCGGGGGGAACACTTCAGGAATCCTGAGGTTTGCTGTAAATGGTTACCACAGCAATCCTAAAAGATTCGAGAACAAAAAAGCGAGAAAAAACCAAAACCGGGGGCAACGCCCCTGCGACCCTTGTTGCCAATTCAAAAGGGATTTCTAGAATTCTCTTGTCAGAACGCCCGAATGACGGAAAACTGCGCCCTTTTAGAGGTACCCTAAAGAACCAAGGACGGGGATGCCCCCTGCGACCGCTGATCGGCAATTTTTAGAGGTACCCAATATCCCCAAATTTGGGGGGTTATGTTACATTAAGGGCGAACGTCATAAGGGGGTAAAAGTCATGACTGATTCCCAAATTACCACCGAACGGGAAGGGATGCGGGTTTATGCCAGTCCCTATTTAGAGCACGTCTCCCTCGGCGGGTCAATTCGTCAAGCTCTGTTTTGGATTGTGGCTGTACCCCTGCTGTTATTTGCTTTTGGGGAGCCGTCGCTGGATATTGGCAAAAAGTTGGAGCGGACACCTTGGTTCGTAGCGGCGGTGGTGGGGATGGCCGTGTGGGGCAAAATTGTCGGTGGGGTGCGGGTAGCGGCGGATTGGGAAAAAGGCGTGATTTTAACCCTGGGTAAATTCTCAGAAGTGCGGGGTTCGGGGGTGTTTTATGTCATGCCCATCCTAGAAACGGTGCGGTTTGTGGATACCCGGGTGCAGGTGTTGAATATTCCCCGCCAGCGTGCCATTACTCGGGATAATGTACCGGTGGTGATTGATGGGGCCTTATTTCTGAGTGTGAAAAATCCCGGTTGGGCTGTGACTCGGGTGCAGGATTATCGTTTTGCCACGTCGCAATATGCCCAGTCTGCTCTGCGGGATGTGGTGGGGGCGTCGTCCCTGGATGAATTGCTTTCGGAACGGGAAAAAATTCAAGAGCAAATTGCCTCGATTGTGGGGGAAAAGGTGCGGGATTGGGGTCTGCGGGTGGATTCGATCCAACTGCAAGATTTTGACCTGCCCGAAGATTTGAAAAAAGTCATGTCCCGCCAAGCCTCGGCTGAACGGGAAAAACGAGCCACCATTACCAAAGCGGAAGGGGATCGGTTAGCGGCTATGAATCTAGCGGAAGCAGCTAAATTGATGCAAACCAACCCGATTGCCCTCGAATTGCGTACATTACAAACGATTGACGGCCTGGCGAGTAGCCCGTCCAATACGGTGGTCTTATTCCCTATGGAACTGGGACATATGTTTAAGTCGGTCATGAAACCGCCTGCAACAGCGTCGGGATCGGTGCGTTCCCCATCGGATTTTCGTAAACAGACCGAGGGATAGCTCCTCCCGGGAGAATTGCAACTTATTTGCAATTTATTTGATAATGACACCATGCCATGTCCCATAATCACGATTGTGTCGGTATTTTAGGTATGCAGATACAGCCTTTTCAGTAGACCTCTTGCGTCAATGTTAATAACTCAACTCTAAACCCTTGAACAAATTAAGGTTTCTTGGCTTGGGATTTTCTCTCCTCTCTCTCGATGGGAGAGGGGTCGGGGGTGAATAGAACAATTTCAGGCAAGAGGTCTAAAGAGTTTATGGGGCACAGAAGAACCGGAGACGGGGCTACGCCCTGCGACCGCTCATTGACAATTTTTAGAGGTGCCCACTAATTACTTCACGTCAACAGCAGTGCAAACAATCCACACAGGGCGATGCCATCAAACACCCCTGCCCCGCCAATACTCAACACCCCCGGAGTCATGCGTTCAATTTCCGGCAGATGGAGTAAATCTGCCCCAATTAACGTCCCCAAGACACCCCCCGCAAAGGCCACGGGTGAGGCATCTGTACCCCCCATTATGACAATCGCTGCCATCGCCGCCGTCAAAGGAGCTACCAACGCATTCATCTGAATCCCGATCCCCGGCACCACCTGCGCTGAATAGTAGCTCACGCCGGTAACAATTGCAGTAACCAGCAAAATGGCTAGGGGATTCACCCGCCCAAATTGGTAGAGAGCCAATAACGTGGGAATAATCCCTCCACCCACATTTAGAGCAATAATGGTTTTTTGCTCGATTTTTCGCAGAGGAATGCCCCAGAAAAAACGCGCCGTCCAAAGGTCAGTCCACTCCGGCATTAAGGTAATCCGAGAAACCCGCTCGTAGAGAGGGATATTAATCGTACTGCCTATAATCACCAACCCAAATAGGATGAGAGAAACCTGGGGGGAAAACCCCAATTTTGCCACCGCCACCCGCACCACATCCAAGGTGATGACTAACCAGAGAAAGGGAAAGGTAAATAGAAAAACTAAAAA
>JAUQVQ010000292.1:0-2840 GCA_039794725.1 Gloeomargarita sp. HHBFW_bins_162 | reverse complement strand
TGGCGGGTATCTTCGGCGGCAATCAGGTCAACCTCCCGGAGAATCCGCACCGCCCGGAAGGTCATATCTTCTAAATTGCCAATCGGGGTGGCGACCAGGTACAACCGCCCCCTAGCGGCTGGGTTCATGCTCGTGATGGCGCAGATAGGGCGGTCGCCAATGGGGTTTGACCACCTGCCGGGCACGGGCAATCACCAGGGCATCACTGGGCACATCCTCGGTCACGACTGAACCGGCGGCCACCGTGACCCCCGTCCCCAAGGTCACGGGTGCGACCAAAACGCTGTTGGCTCCCAATTTACTGCCGTCCCCGACCACCGTAGGGTGTTTGTCCCGCCCGTCAAAATTGGCCGTAATCGTACCCGCCCCCACATTCACCTGCGCCCCCAGTTGGGCATCCCCCAAATAACTCAAATGCGCCACCCGGCACTCGCTCCCCACCTGGGTTTTCTTCATTTCCACAAAGTTCCCCACCCGGCAGGTTGCCCCCACCTCGGTCTGTTCCCGGATATGGGCAAACGGCCCCACCTGACACCCGGACGCAATCGTGCTGTTGGTAATCACCGAGTACAGAATGCGGGTGTTATGACCAATCGTGCTATCGGCCAGCCAACACCCTGGCCCGATGTGACTGCCCGCCCCGATCACCGTCCGTCCCCGCAGATGGGTTTGCGGTTCCAAGACCACATCCGGCGCTAATTCCACCTCATCTTCCAGGGTAATGCTCTCCGGGTCAATCATCGTCACCCCCCGGCGCATCCACTCATCCCGCCAGCGTTGGTACAGCAGTTGGGTCGCCGTCGCCAACTGTTTCCGGTCGTTGATCCCCAAAATTTCCGCCGTATCGCGAATATCCACCGCCCGTGCCGGTTTCAGCCATTGCACCGTATCCGTCAGGTAATACTCCTGCTGTTGATTGGCCGTCGTCAAGCGGGGGAGCACCTCGAATAATTGCGGCCAGCGGAAACAATAAATCCCCGCATTCACCCGTTGGTTTTGCCGTTGGGCGGGGGTGCAATCCCGGTCTTCAATAATCGCACTCACCTGCAACTGTCCATCACAAATCACCCGACCGTAGCCGCTAGGGTCCGGGAGCAAAGCGGTTAACAACGTCACCCCGTACTGCCCCTGCTGATGGGTTGCCAGCAATTCCGCCAACGTACTCGGTCGCAGTAAGGGCACATCCCCGTTCAACACCAACAAATCCCCGCTAAATCCCTGGAGATGGGGAATCAACTGCTGTACCGCATGACCCGTCCCCAACAAGGGGGATTGCTCCACAAACTCCACCTGGGGAAATGCGCTTAACGCCTGCCGCACCTGCTCTGCCCCATGTCCCACCACCACAAGTAACCGTTCCACCGGCAGACCCTCAACACTGCGGATCACCCGCTCCACCATCGGTTTGCCCGCCACCGGATGCAGAACCTTCGGCAAATCCGACTTCATCCGCGTCCCTTTCCCCGCCGCCAAGATGGCTACCGCAACCATGATTGTTATAAATTGATCAACCCCTGAAGCATGGTACGGTTTCCCAAGACGACTGACAAGGGGGTTAGCCCCGCCCCACCTCGGCAAAAATTGCCTGCAAAATCGCCGCCGCCCCTTGCGAACGCAAATCCGCCGCCAACGCATTACCCAAGGCTACGGCTTCCGCTTCGTTAGTCACAACCCCGCTGTGCGTCCCATGTACCCGTTGTTGCCCATCCAAACTCAACACCACCCCCGTCAAGGTCAATTCCTGCCCGGTGAACTGAGAATGCACCCCAATCGGCACCTGACAGCCCCCCTCCAACGCCCGCAAAAACGCCCGTTCCGCCCAACACCGATAAGCCGTTTCCCGATGATGCAACACCTGGAGCAACGTTAATACCTGCGGGTCATCACTGCGGCACTGTACCCCCAGCGCCCCCTGCCCCACCGCATACAGGGAAATTTCCGGTTCCAGCACCTCGCTCACCCGTTCAGCCCAGCCCAACCGCCGCAGACCCGCCACCGCCAAAATCAACCCGTCATACTCCCCCTCATCGAGCTTACGTAACCGGGTATTCAAATTGCCCCGAATATCCTTGAACGCCAAATGGGGAAAATGATGACGCAACTGCGCCAACCGCCGTAATGACGATGTCCCAATCACCGTACCGGGGGGAAGTGCCGCCAAAGGCGTTCCCTGCCAACGGGGGTGAAGAACCAGGGCATCTCTCGGTTCCTCCCGCTCCGTAATCGCTCCCAGAGTTAACCCATCAGGCATCTGGGTGGGCAAATCCTTGAGGGAATGCACCGCCAAATCCACCTCCCGGCGCAGGAGTGCCTGTTCCAACTCCTTGGTAAATAAGCCCTTATCGCCAATTTTCGCCAGCGCCACATCCAGGATTTTGTCCCCTTGGGTAGTCATGGTGACCACGGGAAACTCCTGGTCAGGGTAATGCTTTTGTAATTCTCCCTGTACCCAATGGGTTTGCACCAGGGCGAGTTGACTTTGCCGGGAACCGATACGGGTGACGTTCATGGGGATAGTAAAACAGGGCAATTTTCTAGGATAGTTGCAAACAGGCAACCTGGGGATAATTTGCCGAGAAATCCTTGTGAATCTTTACGCGCAGGCGACCAACGGTGCATTCGGGGTATTTCTACAGCAATCCTCACCGATTCGAGAAAGAAGAGAGAAAGAACCAAATACGGGGATTGCGCCCCTGCGACCGCTGATTTTAGATTAATAGAGGTTCCCTAAATTCAAAAGGGATTCCTCTCGTTACAGAGGAGCACATTATCAGCAGATAGCAAATATATAGCAATCCTAACTAAAAATGGAACAAAATTCCGAAGTAGGGGTCGCAGGG
>JAUQVQ010000291.1:0-2843 GCA_039794725.1 Gloeomargarita sp. HHBFW_bins_162 | reverse complement strand
GGGATGAAAAAACGCTTGGATTTGGCAATGGGATTACTGCATCAACCGCAAGTCTTGGTACTCGATGAACCGACGGTGGGATTAGATATTGAAAGCCGCACGGTGGTTTGGGAATTTCTGCGGACGATTCGCCATCAGGGGACAACAGTATTCCTCACCAGCCATTATCTGGAAGAAATTGATGCCCTGGCAGACCGGGTGGCGATTTTGGATCAGGGGCGGTTGATCGCCAGCGATACCCCGGCGGCGTTGAAATCCGCCTTAGGTGGCGAACGGGTGACGGTGAAGGTGCGGGAATTTACCCCCAGGGATGAAGCAGAACGGGTGCGGGATGTTTTACAAGAACTGCACTTTGTCCAGAATGTGATTATCAATACCACCCAGGGCAATTCCCTGAATTTGGTGATTCAACCCACGCCCAACAGTTTGACGCTGATCCAAGAAAAGGTCACGAGTCTGAATTTACCCGTGTTTAGCGTGATGCAATCCCAACCAAGTCTGGACGATGTGTACTTGGCGGCGACGGGGCGAACCCTACTGGATGCGGATTGGGCGGCCCGGGGGGGCTAGTTGGGATACCAAAACATTCCCTTGATGCCTTCCGGGTCGGGGTGAAAGCCCAATTCTTCATAAAAGGTCACCACGTGGGGGTCAGCAAACAGAGTGATGTTGCTGATTTCTTCCCGGCGCAATTCCCGGATCATCTGCCGCATGAGGGCTTTGCCGAGTCCCTTGCCCTGAAATTCCGGGTGAATGACCACATCCCACAGGGTGGCATTAAAGGCATGATCCGACGTTGCCCGTGCAAAGCCAATGAGGCGACGCTGGTGCCCCCGTTCCTGCCACAGTGACCCCACCAAAAAGCTAAATTCCAGGGCTTTGCGGACTTTGCGGATGGGACGTTTCGCCCAGCCCACCGCATCACACAGGGATTCTAAAGCATAGACATCAATATCTCGGGTGGTACTGAAGTAAATTTGCACCCGCTCCCCGTTGGCCGCCACATATTCGCTAACCAACAGTTCCCGCTCCCCGACCCCTGCGGAGTTCTCCGAGCCAATCGCCCCAGGGAATAAACTTTTCCAGAACACCCGCAGACACCTCAATCTTTTAGCCAGTATAAACCCTGATTAAACCCCGGCCAGGTGGCTAAGCTGTCCAAACCCGGTGCATAGGTGAGATTGTACTGCAAAGGGGTAATGCTAATTTTATTACTCCTGACCGTAGCGACATCGGTCGGCCAATGGCGGGTATGGGGGGGGCAATCGCTGGGTTCTGGCTCGTCTTCAATGGCCGTGCCCGCCAACCAGTAGTAGGTGCGTCCCCTAGGGTCGGTGCGTTCGTCAAATTGATCCGTATAGCGGCGTACCCCTTGGCGGGTCAGGCAAACTCCGGCGATTTCGGGGGCGCGAACGGCGGGGATATTCACGTTCAACAGGATGGAACCGGGCAGGGGTTGTTGGGACAACTGCCGGATTAACCCAACAGCAAACCGGCTCGCCACTGTAAATTCGGGTTGGGTATAACTCGCCAGACTCAACGCCACCCCGGGAATGTTCTCAATCAAGCCTTCCATCGCCGCCGATACCGTCCCGGAGTAGAGGATGTCGGTGCCCAGGTTTTGCCCCTGGTTAATCCCTGCTACGACCAAATCCGGTGGGTGGCTCAACAAGCGTCCGAGAGCCAATTTCACGCAATCGGCGGGTGTCCCCGTACAGGCCCAAGCGGTGATTGTGGGATGGAAAAACCCCGTGACCGGCTCAACCCGGATGGGTTTATGGAGCGTCAAGCCATGTCCGGTTGCCGAGCGTTCCCGGTCCGGAGCCACCACCGTCACCCCATGCCCCGCCTGCGCTAAGGTATTCGCCAGGGCACGCAATCCCGGCGCAAAAATCCCATCATCATTACTAATCAACAGACGCATGGTCGGTGACTTCCTCAAGATGGCAGGCAGTGGATGCAACCCAATGGTACTGCGGCTCTACTGTATCAAAATTGCGGTTCTATCCGTTCTGGTGATTCCACCCAAAATCGCGCACGCTGCTCCCCCTGAAGTCAAACTGGCTAAAGCTATTCTCACGGAACTCAACCAACTGCGGCAAAATCCCCCCCGCTACGCCGAACAATTAACCGCTTGGCAGTCCTACTACCAGGGCAAACGGTGGCATCCCCCAGGACAACCCCCCCGGCGGACTCGTGAAGGTGTACAGGGTTTGATGGCGGCGCAAGCGTGGTTAAAACAGGTGCAACCTCTGGGGGTTCTTCGTTCCGTGCCGGGGCTAGAGCGGGTCGCCGTGCGGTTAATTCCCCCAGAAATCACAGCCACCCAGTTGGCTACCCAGTTCAATGCCTTTGGTCGCTGGGAAGGCCAAGCCAGTTTTTGTCGCAGTCAGGGGTTAACCAACGCCCGTGCCATTATCGTGTCCTGGTTGATTGATGACGGTCAACGGCATCGCCCGAACCGCACTAACCTGTTGAATCCCCTGTTTCGGGTGGCGGGGGTGGCGTGTGTGCCGCGACCTCAGATGGTGTGTGTGTTGACCCTGGCGGGGGGGTATCACGAAGCGACTGCCACACCAAAAGCAAACTGACACCGCCCATCGTCCCAAAAACCACCATAAGCGGCACCCAAGTGGGAGGAGTATCCAGGGTAATGAACAGCCCCAAAAGTTTAATTCCCAGACTGATCAACCCGGAAATGGCAAGCAATTTTAGGATGAATAAAACCTCTGAATTCATGGTAATTAACGGACACTGATATAAATTGTAAATGAACGGTCACAGGGGGACTGCTTCTGTATTTGGTTCTTGTGCTTAGGCATCTCTAAAAATTAGCAATGAGC
>JAUQVQ010000290.1:0-2852 GCA_039794725.1 Gloeomargarita sp. HHBFW_bins_162 | reverse complement strand
GTCACGTTGGGGCTTTTTTAATCGGGCACTTGTGAACCGTACCGGGGTGAGTGGGGGTGCGCCTCTGACTGCCCCGGTATTGGTTTGAGAAGGAAATTTCTCTAAAGGGCGCCTCTATTTATTCAATCGGGGAAAGAATCTCTCATTTAGAATCCAGAGATGACGGGGAACCAGAGACGGGGGCTGCGCCCCTGCGACCGCTAATTCACAATTTTTCGAGGTACCCTAAAATAATGGATGTTTCGTATCGGTGAATCACGATGGATATTATCTCTCTGGCGTGGGTGGCTCTGATGGCGAGTTTCACCTTTTCGATTGCATTAGTGGTCTGGGGTCGCAACGGGTTCTAACCCCCGATGGCAAGTGCTTACCAGGACGGCGTGCGGGCGATGGAGTCCGGGCGGTATCGAGAAGCGGTGGTTGCGCTGGAATCTGCCCGGGAACTCGCTCCCCATGACCCCCAGGTGAAATTGTGGTTGGTGATGGCCTACGAAGCGAACCAGCAAGGGCAATTGGCGCGTGACCTCTGCCGGGAATTGACCGAGCATCCCGACCCCCGCATTCGTCAACAAAGTCAACGGGTGCTGTATATCCTGGAAGCTCCCCAACTGCAACGCCGGGCGGAATGGCTCAACCAAATTCCCCTGCTGACGGATGAGCCATCGCCGAGTTTAACTTTGGGAAAACCTCGCAAACTAATTCCCCCGGAACCCCCGGAAATTCCCGTGATTTATCCAGTACAAAATAATTACTTTATTCCGGTGGTGTTGGGCGGATTATCGGTACTGTTAGTGGTTTGGGCGGGGTGGGGATAGTCTGTGCCCGGTATCCTCTACGGGGTGGGTTGTGGCCCCGGTGACCCGGAGCAGATGACGCTACAGGCATGGAAAGTTTTGCAACAGGTTCCCATCGTCGCCGTTCCCCAAGGCAGACAGAATTCTCCTGGGGTGGCGGCGCAAATTATTCAGCATCATGTCCCGAAAACAACGCAAATTTTGCCCCTGGAATTTGCCTTTAGCCCTGATGTTGAAATAACGATGCAATGTTGGCAAAAGGCGGTTGCTCAGCTACTAATACCCCTCAAACAAGGGTTTGATGTGGCGTTTGTGTGTGAGGGGGATAGTAGTTTTTACAGCACGTTTACCTATCTGGCGCAAGGGTTCAACAACTATCCTGAAATTGAGATTAAAGTCATTCCCGGTGTGTGTTCTCCCTGTGCAGCGGCGGCGGTGGTGGGGATGCCTTTAGTAACCCATGCCGAACGATTACTGGTCATTCCGGCGGTGCATCGGGGTACGGATTTAACCGCCGCTTTTACCCAAGCGGAAGTAATTGTGTTATTAAAAATGGCGAAGCAATACCCGGAAATTTGGCAGTGGTTACAAACCCATGATTTACTATCATCCAGCTATGTGGTGGAATGGGTGGGTTGGCCGCACCAAAAAATTTATCGGGATTTGCAACGTTACCCGAATTTACAGTTATCTTATTTTTCGCTTATGGTGATTCGTTCCCAGCCGAGAGACTAAACGAATGCCCACAACTACAGGTCTGACGGGCGTGGGGATGCTTAAACCGAAAACTGCCCCCCACCAAGTCCTCAGTGTAGTCTAACGTTAACCCCGCTAAAAGCGTCTGTTGCTCCCGGCGCAAAACAACGGTTACGCCTGAAATTTCCGTAACTACATCGTTCTCTGTACTAATTTTGTTAGGATTTTCTAAATCCAATGTATAGAAATAACCAGCACAGCCCCCTTCTGCCACGCCCAAACGTAAATACGTCTGTTCCTGCTCTGTCCGCAGTTGCCAGTGATGAATGGCTCCGATGGCCGCTGGGGTGAGGCGCAGGTTGAAACTCATGGGGTTAATCTTTGCGGGTAATGGTAACTCTATCAATGATAACGGCTGGGGTAAAACTGCCGTCCTGCCAGTCTGCTTCTGCGCCAAACAGCATTTCCCCTTGCAGTATATCGTACACATTGCCAGCGATCATAGTATCTTTGACCCGGCCTTGGATTTCCCCGCCCTGCACCCAGTAGCCCAACTCCACATTCACCGAAAAATCCCCGGAAATATCCGCCCCGCCGCCCAAGATTTGATCCACCACCAACCCGGTGTCCAACTGACGCAGCAGTTCCGCATCGCTACGATGACCCGGCTGTACCCACCAATTCACCAAACTGGGAAACGGGGCACGGGTCAATCCGGGGCGAAACCCATTGCCGGTGCTGGTTTCTCCCCAGTGGCGGGCGGTGTATTGGTCGGTGTAAAAGCGGGTTACAACGCCCTGCTCGATCAACGTCAACGGTTGCGTCAACACCCCCTCGTCATCAAAGGGACAACCGTGCAAAGGGACATGGGGTTCCTGGCGGCAGGTGAGGTGGGGATGGGCGACCCGTTCCCCCCGCCGGTGCGCCCAGGGGGAAGCCCCCTCCAGGACTTGGCGGCCATTCAAGGCGGCTTGGATGGGTTCCCAAAGTAAATCGGCGGCCTTGCGGGTCAACAGTACCGGCCAGTGACCGGCGGGGATGGCAACATTCCGTTTGGCCCAGGTGAGGGCTTGGCACAACCGTTGCACCAGCGGTTCCGGGTGAAAGCGATTGTCCGTCCGTTGGTGTTCCACGACGGCGAGAAAATCATCCCCGCGCACCCATTCGCAGGCCATGCCGACTTCTAAAGCGGTCGCCCGGTAGGTGTAATCCAAACCGGCGGAATTAACCAAGCGGGTCAAGGATTCGCCCCAACTCAGCCCCCCTTGGCACAGCACTTCGGGAAATTCCTGCCGCACCCGTTCAATCATTTCCTGACCCCAGGGAATCAAATCCGTTGGGGTGAACGGGGGAAATGTCTCG
>JAUQVQ010000289.1:0-2884 GCA_039794725.1 Gloeomargarita sp. HHBFW_bins_162 | reverse complement strand
GCGGCAAATTCAGCTATGAGGTGATTGACCCCCGCAGTAATCCGGTGAAGGCGCAGGAATTTCAGGTACAGGGGTTCGGTGAGGTGCATCTGGAGAGTGGCAAGCGGCGGGAACGGCTCCGGGAACAACTGAATGAATCCAATTTGAGTAATGGGATTGTCCGGCTCACCCAAGAGAAGCAGGGGAATGTGGTGTTTCTCCAGGGGCACGGGGAGCGACCGTTGGAACCCGGACAGCGGGGCAGTTTTTCCCAGGCACAACAGGCCTTGCAAGCCCGTAATTTCAATACCCAACCCCTGAATTTGCTGGAAACGCCTCAGATTCCCAAAGATACCAATGTGGTCGTGGTGGCCGGGCCGCAACAACCGCTGTTGGCTCCCGAAGTACGCGCGTTGGAGCAATTTATCAAAGATGGCGGGGGAGTCCTGCTTTTGCTCGACCCACTGGAGCCGGAGAAAAACAACCGGGGGTTACAAGACCTGCTGAAATGGGCGGGGGTGAAACTGGATGGGCGCATTATTGTCTCCAACACGGAAATCATCCAGGGAGCGGGGCGGGGGGTGGCGGTGACCACTCGGTATGCCGACCATCCGATTACCAAAGAATTTGGGCAGAGTTTGGCTTTATTCCCCCTGGCGCAGGCGGTGGATTTGGTGGGGGAAGGGGAGAAAAATGGCGTGCCGCTATTCCTCACCGGGCGGGGCATCTGGGCGGAAAGTAATACGCAGGAAGAACCCTTTTT
This sequence comes from Gloeomargarita sp. HHBFW_bins_162, assembly GCA_039794725.1. Lineage (GTDB taxonomy): Bacteria > Cyanobacteriota > Cyanobacteriia > Gloeomargaritales > Gloeomargaritaceae > Gloeomargarita. Next base: position 2,142 of record JAUQVQ010000289.1, on the reverse strand, counting down.
TGACCCCCAACAGGATCGAGAAGGCCCGCTCCCGATTGGGGTGGCGGTGGAAAAGGGCAAGGGGCGGCTGGTGGTGATTGGCGATTCGGAGTTTGCCGCCGATGGGCTGTTCAACCTGCAACGGAATGGGGATGTGTTTTTGAACAGCGTCAACTGGCTCGCCAAGAGTGAAAACCAACCCCTCTCCATCCGTTCCAAAGACCCGACCAATCGCCGGTTGAACATTACCACCCCGTTGGCGACGTCGGTGACTCTGTTGGCGTTGATTGGCTTGCCGGGAGGAGCCTTGGTGGCGGCAGTGGCGGTGTGGTGGCGCCGACGGTAGGGCGTTTTGGTTCCGTGTTCGCAGCACCTTCTGCATTTAGCCGCCCATGAGTCTGATTATTTTGCTGTTACAAGTCCCGGCGGTGGCATTACTCTTGGCGCGTTTGTTACCGGGAATTAAACGCCCCGCTCCCTTAGTACCTGTGCCGGAAATTCCCGCTTATTTAGGGCAAGTGAGTATTGTGATCCCCACCCTAAATGAAGTACAACGTCTGTCTGGTTGTTTGACCGGGGCGCAGAAACAGGGCTACAGTGTCCGGGAAATTATTGTAGTGGACAGCAACTCCCAGGATGGCACTCGCGAATTGGTGACGGCGCAACAAACCTATGACCCCCGTATCCGGTTGGTGACTGACCCTCCCCTACCGGCGGACTGGGTGGGACGACCCTGGGCATTGGATTGGGGTTGGCGGCAGAGTTCCCCCGCCAGTGCTTGGATTTTGAACTTGGATGCGGATACCCGTCCCCGGATTGGTTTAGTGCCAGCTTTACTGCAATTAGCCTTACAAAAAAACTATGATGTCATCACTTTATCTCCCCAATTTATCCTTAAATACCCTGGGGAATGGTGGTTACAACCGGCTTTGTTGATGACCTTAATTTATCGGTTTGGGGCAACGGGAGCGGGGGACGTATCACCAGAACGGGTAATGGCGAACGGGCAATGTTGTTTGGTGCGGCGGACGGTTTTAGAACAAATGCAGGGTTATACAACGGCGAAAAACTCTTTTTGTGATGATGTCACCTTTGTCCGCAATTGTGCGGCGCAGGGGTATAGGGTGGGATTTTGGGATGGTTCGCAGGTTTTACAGGTGCGGATGTATGAAGGACTGGGCGAAACCTGGCGAGAATGGGGACGTTCTTTAGATTTGAAAGATGCCACCAGTGTTGCGCAAGTGTGGGGGGATGCGTGGTTTTTAATGAGTGTGCAGGGATTACCTTTATGTTTCGTATTAACCAGTTTATTTTTATCTCCAAATCCGGTGAATCGGCTCCTTTTCGGGGTGAATTTATTTTTAGTACTCATCCGCTGGGCCATGTTATTCGCTATTCGTCCGGTATATGCGGATGGGAATCGGCCTAGTTGGACGTTTTGGTTTTCACCTACGGCTGATATTTTCGCCGTTAGTCGGATTATTTTGTCTTCTCTTACCCGTCCAAAAAGCTGGCGGGGTCGAACCTATTAGGGCTAATTTTATCTGTTCAAGTGGCTATAGCAATCCTAAAAGATTCGAGAACAAAGAAGCGAGAAAGAACCAAATACGGGGGCAACACCCCTGCAACCCTGGTTCTAAACTCAAACTAGATTGCTCTAGTGGTAACCATGATTAGGAAACCTTTATTTATTCAAACAACTACAGAATCTCTGAGTGAGAATCCAGAAATTACGAAGAACCAAAGACGGGGGCTGCGCCCCTGCGACCGCAATTATGAATTAAGGGCACCTCTATTTATTCAAACAAGCCAAGCATCTCTCCGTTGGCATCCAGAGATTACGGGGAACCAGAGGCGGGGGCTGCGCCCCTGCGACCGCTATTTATTCAAACAACTACAGAATCTCTGAGTGAGAATCCAGAAATTACGAAGAACCAAAGACGGGGGCTGCGCCCCTGCGACCGCTAATCACTAATGGGCACCTCTATTTATTCAAACAAGCCAAGCATCTCTCCGTTGGCATCCAGAGATTACGGGGAACCAGAGGCGGGGGGTGCCCCCCTGCGACCGCTAATCACTAATTTATTTTTATAGAGGTTCTCCATATAGCAATCCTAAAAGATTAAGCAACAACTAGGTTAAAGAACCAAAGGTGGGGCAAAG
>JAUQVQ010000288.1:0-2905 GCA_039794725.1 Gloeomargarita sp. HHBFW_bins_162 | reverse complement strand
CCCTGCGACCCTTGTTGCCCACTCAAAAGGGATTGCTACAGCAATCCTAAAGGGTTCAAGAACAAAAAAAGTAGGGAGAATCAAGGACGGGGGCAACGCCCCTGCGACCCTTATTTCAAACTCAAAAGGGATTGCTACATATTTATTGAAGCTAACGGCAAATTCTATTGCCAGAATGCCCGAATTACGGAGAACCGGAGACGGGACTGCGCCCCTGCGACCGCTGATTTTGAATCAATCGAGGTTCCCATAATATAGAGGTACCTCTGATTTTTTAATTACTTACCACAGTCTGATGAAACTCTACTTCATTCGGCACGGTCTTGCCCACGACCCCCAGCCGGAACAACCGGACAGCCAACGAATGTTGACCAAAGAGGGCTACAAAAAAACCCGCTTGGTGGCGCAACGATTGGCCGATTTGGGCGTACAGGTGCAGGTCATCCTCACCAGTCCCTACCTGCGGGCAAGTCAAACGGCGGTCATCTGCCATGAACAGGGGCTAGGGCCGATGCCGGTCATTCACGACAGTCTGCAACCGGGGGGGAATTGGGACTCGTGGCTGGCGTGGTGGCGGGAATGGCAAGCCCAGGGGGGGGGAGATGTGGCACTGGTCGGCCATCAACCGGATTTGGGTCACTGGGCGGAACGGCTGGTGTGGGGGGACGTGCGGGATAAATTGGTGCTCAAAAAAGCCGGGGTGATTTTACTCGAACTGCCGGAGCAGGCTGATCCCGTGGGACAAGCACAATTACTCTGGTTGCTCCCCCCCAAAGTATTGGCTGATTAGAATATGGGGCTGGTTCTGGCCGGAGAACGCAGCGGCGTTGGCAAAACCACAATTACATTAGCATTACTGGCGGCTCTAGTCTCCTGGGGCGAGCGGGTGCAGTCGTTCAAGGTGGGGCCGGATTATCTTGACCCGATGCTCCACCGTTGGGTGACGGGGCGAGGCTGTCCGAATTTGGATGCCGTGTTAACCTCCGTGCAGTACGTGCAACAGTGTTACCGTTATTACACTCAGGGGATGGATTACGCCCTGATTGAGGGGGTGATGGGTTTGTTTGATGGCCCCAATAGTACGGCGGAGGTGGCGAAATGGTTAAATCTGCCGGTGGTGTTGGTGGTAGATTGCAGTCGGTTGTCGGGTTCTGTGGCGGCGTTGGTGCATGGTTATCGCAGTTTTGATCCGGAAATTCAGGTCGTGGGTGTAATTCTGAATCGGGTCGCCAGTGACCGGCATAGTGAATTATTGCGGGCGGCGTTAGCTGGGTTAAATATCCCGATTGTGGGGGAATGTCGCAGGCAAAAGGAATTGCATTATCCCGAACGGCATCTGGGGTTGCTCCCACCGACAGAATACAATAATTTATCCGCTTGGCGGGAAATGTTAACCACTTTAGGACGGTCATGTTTTGATTGGGAGATATTAAAACCACTATTAAAAATACAACCCCAAAATAACCCGTCTCCCCCCTGGCGTAAAATTACTATTAATCAATCGGTAACCATCGCTATTGCCCAGGATGAAGCATTTAATTTTTATTATGACGACCAGTTGAATTTATTGCGAGATGCAGGGGTAACCTTATACTTTTGGAGTCCCCTGCGAGATGAGATATTACCCCCCGAAATTCACGGGTTAATTCTCGGTGGGGGCTATCCAGAATTGTGGGCAGAAGCATTAAGTCAACGGTTAGAAATTCGCCAAAATCTGTACTGGAGAATTGCCCAGGGATTGCCCGTTTATGCCGAGTGCGGCGGATTGATGTTCTTAGGAGAAAAATTCATCACTCAAGACGGCACCGATTGGCCGCTGGTCGGAGTCATTCCTGTTAGTACAACTATGACGCAACGGTTAACCCTGGGCTATCGCCAGTTCACCGCCGAGCAGGACACCTGTTTTATCCGCCAGGGGCAAACGATGACGGGGCATGAATTTCACTATTCCCAAATCCTGAACCCCAACCCTAACATGATTTATCGTACTGCTAATGTTCACGCATCTTACATTCATTGTCATTGGGGGGGCTGTCCCACGCAAGTTGAGCAATTTTTAACCTGCGGGCACCAAACATCGCCGTAGGTGGTCTAGGGCTTGGTTGGCACTGAGATGGCGAATCCAGTCCCGTCCCCGCTCCGGGCTAAAGCGGTGTTCCCAACTCGCAATTTTGCCATCTGCCCCCGCCAGTCCGATATAGACCAACCCCACCGGTTTCGTCGCTGTGCCGCCCCCCGGCCCGGCAATCCCGGTAATGCTGACGCCCCAAGTGGTGTCCAACCGTTCCCGCACCCCTTTTGCCATCGCTTCGGCCACCGGCGCACTCACTGCCCCCCACTCTGCCAGCATTTCGGCGGGAACCCCCAGTAAATGCTGTTTCACCTGATTGGCGTAGGCCACCACCCCGCCGGAGAAGTACCCGGAACTGCCCGCCACCTCGGTAATCATGGCTCCCAGTAACCCCCCCGTGCAGGATTCCGCCACCGCCAGGGTTTCCCCCCGTTTGGATAACAATTGTCCCACCACCTGCGCCAACGTGTCCCCATCCACCCCGTAGCAATCCGCCCCCACCCGTTGCTGGAGTTGGGTCAAAACCGGGGCAATGAGACTCAAGGCCGTTTCCCGATCCGCCGCCCGTGCTGTCACCCGCAGACGGGTTTCCCCCTTGCCCGCATAGGGAGCCACTGTGGGGTTGGTCAGGCGGAAAAACTCCTGCACTTTCTCCGCCAACGCCGCCTCGGAAATTCCCCAAAACCGCAGATTCCGGCTGACAATCACCCCCGTCACCCACCCCTGCGCGATGATATAGGGAACCGCCGTCTCCCGCCACATCGCCTGTAATTCACTGGGCACGCCCGGAAAGGTCATAATCGTTACCCCCGGGCGAGGCGACCAAATCATCCC
>JAUQVQ010000287.1:0-2938 GCA_039794725.1 Gloeomargarita sp. HHBFW_bins_162 | reverse complement strand
TGGGACATGACCCTGCCCATCCCGAACTGTGTGAACGGTGTACTCAAGCTCTAGCGGGACAGTTCTAACGCCGGTGCCGTGATTTCCTGCGTAACGGTAGTCGTCTGCGTCGGCAATTCCTCCGGCAAAAGTAGCCCACAATGCCACAAAGCCACCAACGTTGCCAGCATATTGGTACTGACCGCTCCGATGGGATGCAGTCCCAGGAATAACCCCGCTGCTACCACCGCAAGGTTCGGTACAGTGACAAGGGCAATCGCCTGATAAAGCCGGTTGAGAGTCGCCTGGGCAGAATCTAACATGAGGACAAATTGCTCTGGTTGTACAGCAATTGTTTTACCATTAGCTAGGGTTAATTTCCAGGTTTGCCCGTCGAGAGCTAAAAATGCTCCCGGAGTCAACGGCGCATAGGCCACCGTTACACTCACCCCCCGTTGGTTCAGTTCTCGAATCAGGGAATCCCCGGCCAGAGCCGGTTCTACGGTCAAATGCCGCAGTTGCGCCAGGGTTTCCAACGTCGCCCCATCCGGTAAACCCGTTTGGACCAACCCTTGATGAACCGCCAGCGGCAGAACCACCCGCAACGGCGTTGCAAAGTCCAACTGCAACGGGGGTAAACCCGCCGCCAGAGAGCCGGTGGTTAGCCAAATCAGAGAACTACTCAGCAACGTGGGGGGGAGTAATTGTTCTGATATTTGCACTATATTGGCTTGCGTTTGTGTGGTGAGATTGCGTTCATCTAAAACGCTGAGATGGTATTTATAACGTCCTAACATATCTGCCCCGACCATCAGCAGAGCCGGAGCGACAAATTCTCCTCTTAAAGTGTGCAGTCCCATCCACAACGAGTCGAGCAGTTCCACTTGAATTTGTTGCCGTTGCGCCAAACCCCGTACTGCTTCGGTAATAAAAGGGAGAGCCGCTACCGTTAAACCTGCCCCCAAAATTATCGCCGGAATTTCTAAGGGAATCGCCAGCAAACTCAGCCCTAACATCCCCACCGAAAGGGGTACATAATCGGCGGCAATTTCCAAAAATTCCTCATCTTTGACGACGTCTAATTGGTCTAAGATATGGGTGACTTCTGTGAATAAATGCTCACATTGCCAGTGAATTGGGTCGTAGTTGATAATCAATGAATGTGCCGCCGCATTGGTACGCACCGAGGTAATTCCCGGCCAGTGAGAAATGGTCGCTTCTAGGTGGAATAATCCTTGATTCAAGCCTTGCAAACGTAGCCGTATCCGTCCCGGTATGTGATGAACAACCTGACATTGGGGGTGGTTCATTAGGGTTGTAACTCCATGAAAAAATTAACGACTTCTGCGACGGGAACTTCTTGAGAAACACGACCTTTACGGGTGATAATTTCCACTTTATTCTGTGCTAAAGAACGCCCTGGTACAATGCGATACGGAATCCCCAGTAAATCAGCGTCTTTGAATTTTACTCCCGCTCGTTCCGGTCGGTCATCCAGCAGGGTTTCTATCCCGGCGTTTTGCAATTCCTGATAGAGTTTTTCCGCTATTTCCACCTGTTGGGCATCCTGCATATTCGGTACAGAAATAATAACCAAGTAAGGAGCAATGGCAGGCGGCCAAATAATGCCTTGGTCATCGTGGGATTGTTCAATCGCCGCTTGTGCCAACCGAGATACCCCCAACCCATAACATCCCATTACCAAAGGCAATTCCTGCCCCTGTTCATTGGTATAGGTCGCCCCCATACTTTGGGAGTATTTGGTTCCGAGTTGAAAAATATGTCCGACTTCAATACCTCTGGCACTTTGCAGAATTTGCTGAGCATCATGTACGGCGCGATCCCCCGGTCGGGCTTTACGCAGATCAGCAGTGGTTTGAATCGCTGGAAATTCTTTACCCCAATTGGCTCCCACCCAATGGTAATCTATTTGATTTGCCCCGGTGACAAAGTGGGTTAAATTCACCACCGTTTCATCAAATAAACGTAAGAATTTGGGGTGAATTTGCTTATCTTTTTTCAAATAATCATCGGGTAAATTTGGGGCAATATATCCCCAGGGAACGTCTTGGCTTGCCCATTGGGTTTGATTGTCCTGATTGGCGATGATTAACTTTAATACCTGTCGCCCCCCAAAATTACCAGACAAACGACTGATTTCATTGGTAAGTTTCACGTCGTTAACTTCCTGATCCCCCCGGATACTGACTAATACGAGAACCATTAACCCCGTATCCAAAATTGCTTGGTACACCAGATTTTTCACCACCTGCGTCGGGGAACATTTTAGGTACTCACACAAAGAGTCAATCGTGGGGGTATTTGGGGTTAATTTTTGCTCCGCTTGCGTAAACGGGGAAGGCACCGGGTCAGGGGGTAAAGAAACCGCTTTTTCCACATTGGCGGCGTACTGTCCATCGGGGGTATAAAGCACCTCATCTTCCCCGGCTTGCGCCAAAATCATAAACTCCTGCGAACCGGAACCCCCAATCGCACCGCTATCGGCTTGTACGGGACGATAATCCAACCCACACCGTTCAAAGATGTTGCAGTAGGCCTGATACATTTTCTCGTAGGATTGCCTCATTCCCGCTTCATCCGCATCAAACGAATAGGCATCTTTCATAATAAATTCTCGCCCCCGCATCAACCCAAACCGAGGCCGAATTTCATCCCGAAATTTGGTTTGAATTTGATACAAATTCAGGGGCAGTTGCCGATAGGAACGGATGAGATTTCTCGCCACATCGGTAATCACTTCCTCATGGGTTGGCCCTAGTCCTAATTCCCGTTGTTGCCGGTCGGTTAACGCAAACATAATCCCCTCGCCCTGGGTGTAGGTATCCCACCGCCCGGATTCCTGCCACAAACTCGCCGGTTGTAATTGGGGTAAAAGACATTCCTGCGCTCCCGCTTTATCCATTTCCGTACGAACGATGTGCATAATTTTTTGCAGTAC
>JAUQVQ010000286.1:0-2943 GCA_039794725.1 Gloeomargarita sp. HHBFW_bins_162 | reverse complement strand
TTTCTACTGTAACCGTGCCCAGTCAGTATCGCTCCCCGGAACGCTAAACGATTAGGGCAAAAACACCGGATGATTAGACCTCTTGCGGGAACCTCTATTAATTCATGATTAGCGGTCGCAGGGGCGTAGCCCCCGTCTCTGGTTCTCCGTAATCTCTGAAGTGCACCTCTAAAAATTGGTGATTAGCGGTCGCAGGGGGGTACCCCCGCCTCTGGTTCTTCATAATTCCTGCATTCTCACTCAGCAATTCTCTACCCGATTGAATCAATAGAGGTGCCCTTGGGTGAGAAACTGAAATATTGACAAATTGTAATACGACGGGAGTTTAATTTTGTGAATTGGTTCTACCGGGTCTTCCCCTGCCTCAATATCATTGAGGATTCCCATATCCTAAAGGCTCTCCCGATACTGAGCTAGTAGGGCAATCACCTGCATCAACACCTCTGGATTACGGGGCGAGGGGTCAACTAGAAAGTTTAGGAGCGCAAGATTGCGTTCGGCTTCGATTCTAGCTCGGCGAGTTGCCTTGCTTTCCTTCGAGGAAGTAAAATTAATAGAGGGAACCTCTATTAATTAGAAATTAGCGGTCGCAGGGGGGCTCCCCCCGCCTCTGGTTCCCTGTAATCTCTGGATGCCAACGGAGAGATGCTTGGCTTGCTTGAATAAATAGAGGTGCCCTAGAAACCTTGCCAACTAAGGGGGTAAGAATTATGGGTACCTATAAAATTTGGTGATTAGTAGTCGCGGGGGCGCAACTCTCCGTAATTCAGGCGTTCTGGCAATAAAATTTTCCCTTGGCTTCAATAAATACGGGTACCCTTATCCCATTGTCCACTTACTCATTCCTAGAGGTGAGGAAGAAAGAGCAAAAGCAGTTGCTGAGAGTTTGATAGCCAGAAAATGAATTTATCCGACGATCCCAACCTAATAATTTGCTGGCAATACACTCCAGCGGAATGGCAGGAATTTGCTGAGAAAGAAGGGATGAGTTATCTTATAGACCAAATTAGTGCTGTGATCATAGTGGGTCTGATTTTCAGTATTGTGGGTATCGTGCTATTGATGATAAGTTCCTATAATATTTTTTGGGTTGTCTTGATATTGGCATTTATTTATCTACTCATGCCTATACTAAATTTAGTGACTGCGATTAGCCGCTACATTACCTGGAAAAAAGCGATCCAAGTCCAGTGTTGTGTTTACAATTGGGGTGTAAAAATTCATAATGAGATACATAATTGGTCAGGCCATGGCTACAGATTAGAAGAAGTATGTGTAACAAGGTACACAACCGGCCTGTATGTCTTAAAAATAGTTTATTCAAGGTATGCCAAGGTGGGTAGGCGGCGAGAGACTGTGCGTGTACCAATTCCGAGGGGGAAAACGGCGGAAGCGGAAGCAGTTGCCTCTGACCTGCGGAATTTGAGCCGACTGTAACCGATGGGAACAGGTAGCCCACGACTAATCCGATAATCCACAAAAAGAAAAGAGAGAACCAAGTACGGGGGTTGTGCCCCTGCGACTGCTGTTTCACATTAAAAAGGAATTGCTATAGCTGGCCCGATTGCACCAAGTTTTGGACTTGCTTTCCTTTGGGGAAGTAGAATTCATGGAAACAACACCCAGCCAATCCCCTTAGAATGGGAGTGACCCTTACCGCCAGTGGTCATGCGTTACGTTTGGGAGCGTCTGCGCCAGCCTGTCCCTACTGCCTTAACCCTTGACCGGCAGGAGTCCTTAACCGCTTTAGCCACCGCCATTATTGCCATTGATGATGAGGTGTTGCCCGTCGAATTGGCACAGTTGGCGACCCAATTGACGAGTGCTGGCGTTGACCTCGACCCGCACTTACTGGCACAGGTGGAACAGTGGTTGCGGGAAGTTGACCCCCTGGAGTTATTTTGGGCGGGAGTCCAAGGGCTGGCACCGCAGGACCGGGAAATGGCTCTGAAAATCGTGGCGAAATTGGCGATTGCTGATGGCGAAACTCTGATTGAAGAAAACGATTTGGTGGCCATTCTGGGTGAAACCTTGGGCTTTAGTTATCAAGACACCTGCCTCCTGGTGCAACAGGCAACCGAAATATGAACGGGAACCCAAACCCAGTTGTCCTGGCCGTTGCTGGCGCATCAGGGCAAATTTACGCCTTGCAAGCTCTTAAATATCTATTACAATCGCAGTATATCGTCGAACTCATCATCTCCAAGGGAGCCTATGCGGTTTGGCGGGAAGAAATGGGGGTAAAAATCCCGGCGGTAGCCGCTCAGGAAGCATTTTGGCGTGAACAGGTGGGGGTGCCAACTGCTGGGAAATTGCTCTGTCATCATTGGCAGGATATTGGGGCAGGGATTGCCAGTGGTTCCTACCGCACCCGGGGCATGGTGGTGATGCCGTGCAGTATGGGAACCGTAGCAAAATTGGCCTGTGGGTTGAGTGGGGATTTGCTGGAACGGACTGCGGATGTCCATCTCAAGGAAGGGCGACGGTTAGTCCTTGTACCGAGGGAAACTCCCTTTAGTCTCATCCATCTCCGAAATTTAACCACCTTGGCGGAAGCGGGGGCGAGGATTGTACCGGCCATTCCGGCTTGGTATCATCAGCCCGAATCGGTGTTGGATTTGGTGGATTTTGTCGTTGCCAGAGCCTTAGATCAGTTGGATATTGATTGTGTTCCCTTGCGGCGATGGTTATGAAGTGGATGGGGTTAATTTTAGGTGTATTATTGCTGATTTTTTTGATACAAAATTGGCAACCTTGGGTACCGTTAATTATTTTGGGGCAACCGATAATGGCGGTGCCTCTGGGTCTGGGCTTTTTATGTGCTTTTATTCTCGGTTTGTTGTGCGCCTGGGGGTTAGACCAATGGTTTGGTGGGGTGCAAAAGCATCGTTCCCAAGATACAGATGAACCGATTGTTTTAGAACCGGATTATATCGAGTATCC
>JAUQVQ010000285.1:0-2957 GCA_039794725.1 Gloeomargarita sp. HHBFW_bins_162 | reverse complement strand
CATTGGGCGGAGACTGAGCAAGAGGACTGGACGGAGCGGTTTGGTTGGCCGTTGTTGGCCTTGGGGTTGGGGGTGCTGACGACGGGGTTGCAGGTGCCGATTCCCGCCTGGGTGATGGTGGGGGTGGTGTTGCTGGCGGCACGGCCGGTATTCACGTCGAGTTGGCACGCCCTGAGCCACGAGCGCAAGTTGAATTTGGATGTGTTGGACAGTCTCTGGACGGTGATCCATGCCTTGGAAGGACAGTATGTACCCCCGGCGTTGCAGGTGAGTTTGGGGGAGGCGACGGAGGTGGTGCGGGAGGCGACGGCTCGGCAGACCAGTCGGCGGCATCTATTGCTGATGGATTTGGCAACAGAGCAGGTGCGGGTGGAACGGCAGGGGCAGGAGCAGGTGATTCCCTTGGTGGAGGTACAGCCGGGGGATGTGGTGGCGGTTAACTATGGCGACCGGATACCGGTGGATGGCGCGGTGATTCGGGGGGAGGGGTTGGTGGACAACCAAAAACTGAGTGGGGAGGTGCGGCTCCAGCCGTGTCAACCGGGGACAACGGTTTATGCGTCGGGGTTGGTGGTGCGGGGGCAGTTGTGGATCAAGGCGGAAAAGACGGGGCAGGATACCCGCATGGGACGAGCGATGATGCTGTTGCAGTCCGCCCCTCGGTACGATTCGCGGGTGTCGGACTACGCCGAGCAGGTGGGGGAATGGACGATTACGCCGGTATTGTTCCTGAGTGGGGTGGTGTTTGTCCTGACAGGGAATTGGCATCAGGCGTTGGCACTGTTGCAGTTGGATTTTGGCACGGGGGTCAAACTGGCTTCGGCTACGGCGATTTTAACCGCCGTGCACCAGGCGGCTCACTACGGGCTTTACATCCGTTCCGGGCGGGCGTTGGAGCAGTTGGCGCAGATTGATGCGGTGGTGTTTGATAAAACCGGGACGCTCACCGAGGGGCAGGCGCAGGTGTTTGATGTATTTCTGACGGATAGCGCAGCCGATACGTTTGCCCTGTTGGAATTGGCGGTGGCGCTCTCGAAGGCGTCGTTGCACCCCGCTTCTCTGGCGATTGTGGAGTACGGGGAAGAGTTTGGCGTGGAACCGGCGGCGGTGGGTCCGGTGGAGGTACTCCCAGGCAAAGGGATGCAGGCGCCCTTAGGGGATGAATTGGTCCGGGTGGGCAGTAATCGGTGGTTGCGGGAGGTGGGCATTGATACGGAACCCGTGAACCAGATGTATCCAGAACTGAAGGCGGCGGGCTATTCGCTGGTGTGTGTGGCACGGGGGCAACGGCTGTTGGGGGTGATTGCCTTGACCAACCCGATGCGTCCCGAAGCGGAACCGGCGGTGCAGATGCTACAGGAGATGGGCATTACCGCCTACATGGTCACGGGGGATTTGGCCGGGGCGGCGCAGATCACGGCCAATCGGTTGGGGATTCCCCCGGAGCGAGTCCATGCGGAAATGTTGCCCGACCAGAAGGTGGCGGTGGTGGCCGAGTTGGAAGCCCAGGGGCGGCGGGTGGCCTACGTGGGGGAGGGGATCAATGATGCTCCGGCGTTAGCCCATGCCAGTGTCTCCATTGCGCTTCGGGGGGGAAGTTCCCTAGCCGCCGATACCGCCGATGTGGTTTTGACCCAGGATGACCTCCGCAGTTTAATCTCTGGCATTCAGATTGCCCGGGCAACCATGAATGTCATTTACCAAAACCTGGGGCTGGTGGTGGTGCCGAACCTGAGCATCGTGCTGGGAGGGGTGTTTTTCGCCCTTGACCCGGTGTTGGCGGTGCTGATCAATAGTGGCGCGATTCTGCTGGCGGAACTCAATAGTCTGCGCCCTCCTGCCCTGGTGCTACCGGCTCTGCCGGACACAACGGGAAAACCCCGGGCTGGCCATACAACTATTTTGTTTGCATAACGTAAACTAGGGATCAAGTTCCCCGTGTGCCCATGAGTAAACTCCTCAATAATCGCTATCAAATGACCGCTCCCCTCGGCAAAGGGGGGTTCGGCGTTACGTTTATGGCGGAGGATACCTTTTTGCCGTCGCGTCGTCCCTGTGTGATCAAACAACTGCGTTCTGGCACCCAAAACCCGGAGGTTTACGAAGAAATCAAACGCCGATTTGAACGAGAAGCGGCCATTCTGGAAGATTTAAGCAATGGCACCAATTATATTCCTAAACTGTATGCCTATTTTGCCGAAGATAACAAGTTTTACCTCGTCCAAGAACTGATTGAAGGGATTAATTTAGAACAAAAAGTAAAGCGGGAAGGGGCACTCTCACCCGCAGAAGTGACTCGGATTTTAATTGATACGCTGGGTATCTTAGAATATATTCACAAAAAAGGTATTATTCACCGGGATATTAAACCCCCCAATATCATGCTCCGTAAATCCGATAACAAACCGGTTTTGATTGATTTTGGTGCGGTGAAAGAGGTGTTGGGGCATGGGACAAGCACGGCCAGTATGGTGATTGGTTCTCTGGGGTATATGCCGATGGAACAGGCGATGGGTCGCCCAATTTTTAGTAGTGATTTGTATAGTTTGGCGATGACGGCCTTGTACCTTTTGAGTGGGAAAGAACCACAAGATTTTAACTCTGACCCCCAAAGTGGCAAAATTGTGTGGCGGGCGGAATTTCCCGATTTACCCAAAAGTTTAGCCGACACCCTGGATAAGGCGTTGGAACCCTACCCTAAGGATCGGTTTTCTTCCGCCGAAGCGATGTTACGCAGTCTCGGTGATCTACAACTGGATATGCTGACGGAGCAAATGAAACAATTTCGTCGCCGGGGGACACCACCCACTTCAGGTGCGTAAAGGGCACTTCTATTTAGGGAACCTCTATTTATTCAATCGGACAAAGAATCCCTTAGCGAGAATGCAGAGATTACAGAGAACCAGAGACGGGGGGTGCCCCCCTGCGACCGCTAATTCGCAATTTTTAGAGGTGCC
>JAUQVQ010000284.1:0-2983 GCA_039794725.1 Gloeomargarita sp. HHBFW_bins_162 | reverse complement strand
TACTAACAGGATAAGGGTGGAATACGGGTTCTGGCGGGTGAAAGTGGCTTGTAATGCCTATCGGAGCGGCGGGATTTGAACCCACGACCCCCACTACCCCAAAGTGGTGCGCTACCAAGCTGCGCTACGCCCCGAAACTGGCTTTACTATCATACCCTAAATCCCTATCTTGCCACCGACCCTATCATTCCCTTACACTGTTACTCATAGTCGTTATGAGTTTGATTAACATGAGCACCTCGGTTGTGGAGAATGTGGTGATTATTGGCTCTGGGCCTGCGGGGTACACGGCGGCGATTTATGCCGGGCGAGCGAACCTGAAACCCGTTGTTTTTACCGGTGTTGTCCGGGGTGGCCCCGCCGGGGGGCAGTTGATGACCACGACCGAGGTGGAAAATTTCCCTGGTTTTCCCGAAGGACTCACGGGGCCGGAACTCATGGAGCGGATGCAAAAACAGGCGGTGCGGTGGGGAGCCGAATTGATCCCTGAAGATGTGATTGCGGTGGATTTGCAGCAGCGGCCTTTCGTCCTAAAATCGGCAGAACGGGAAGTACGGGCGCATACGGTGATTATTGCCACCGGGGCGACGGCGAAACGGTTGCATCTGCCTTCGGAGGAAAAGTTCTGGAATTTGGGTATTTCGGCCTGTGCCATTTGTGATGGGGCTTCGCCCTTGTTCCGGGGGGTGGAATTGGCGGTGATTGGCGGCGGCGATACGGCCTGTGAAGAGGCAATTTACCTCACCAAGTACGCCACCCATGTGCATATGCTGGTGCGTTCCGACCGGATGCGGGCGAGTAAAACTATGCAGGAGCGGGTTCTACGTCACCCCAAAATTACGGTGCATTGGCACACGGAAGCAGTGGATGTCTATGGTAATGGGAAACTGGCGGGGGTGCGGGTAAAAGATAATCAAACCCAACAGGAACGGGATTTGCCGGTGGGGGGCTTGTTCTATGCGATTGGGCACACTCCCAATACGGATTTGTTCCAGGGGCAGTTGGAATTGGATGCAACGGGGTATATCATCACGCAACCCGGTTCAGTGGCCACTAGTGTACCGGGGGTATTTGCCGCCGGGGATGTGCAGGATCACGAGTATCGGCAGGCGATTACGGCGGCGGGAACCGGGTGTATGGCGGCACTGTTGGCAGAACGGTGGTTGGCGGAGCAGGATTTGGCGCAAGAATTTAGCACCCCTGCAACGTCGGTAACGCCTACCCCCACCCCAGAATCAACTGTTACCCCGACCGCTCCCGCCTTTGACCCCCAGGCGACCATCCAGGAGGGAAGCTACGCCCTGCGGAAGTTGTACCACGAGACGGATAAACCCCTGTTGGTGATGTACAAAGCTCCCGGTTGTGGCCCTTGCCGTTCCCTCAAGCCGATTTTGGAAAAACTCGCCGGGGAATTGACCGGCAAGATGTACCTGGTGTTGATTGACATTGAGCAAGACCCGGAGATTGCCCAAGCGGCGGGCGTGACCGGGACACCTACGGTGCAACTGTTTCACCGCAAGGAACGGGTGCAGGAATGGCGGGGTGTCAAGCCCAAAAGTGAATACCGGGCGGCCATTGAGCAATGCCTCGCCGTCACGGCATCGGGTTAAGATAAACAAAGTTCTGGTAGGGAAACTATGGCGGCAACGTTGGCTCAGATCGTCAGCTACTTAGACCATTTGGGTTGGACCTACGATGTTCAGACAGACAACAACCGGATTGTTACGGGGGTAAAAGCGACGAATCTGGATCATTTGCTAATTGTCATTGCCCTAGAAGAGGACGGGGAGTTTTTCAAAATCTATGCTCCCCGAATTATCCAGGGCGTGAAAGACCATCCCTACCAGGGGGCGGCCATGCAGACATTGTTAACAATTTCTTGGGAAACCAAAATGCTGCAGTGGGAATATGACCCGAGCGATGGGGAAGTGCGGGCAATTATTGAGTTTCCCCTAGAAGATTCTTTACTGACGCAACGGCAATTTGTCCGTTGTTTGGAGGCTCTGGTGAAGATTGTGGATGAAAAAGCTTTTCCTCGTCTGCAAAAAACTCTGGAAACTGGCGAAGACCCCGGTGATGAGGCCGCTGATGAACGGTTTTTGTTGGAATTTGAGCAGCATCTCCCCGGCGTGGCGGAACGGATTTACCGAGCGGTCAGCCGCCGGAAACAACGCATTCAAAGTCTGCCGCCTAGTGATGATTGAACCTGTCTGTACTAATCCTGAAAGATGAAGAAACAGACAAGGGCACCTCTATTGATTCATTCAATCGGGAAAACAATCTCTTGCTTAGAATCCAGGCACCTCTATTTATTGAAGCAAAGGAAAAGTTCTATTGTCAGAACGCCCAAATTTACGAGAACCAAAGGCGGGGGCTGCGCCCCTGCGACCGCTCATCATGTTATTAAAGCAAAGGAAAAGTTCTATTGCCAAAATGCCCAGATGACAGAGAACCAGAGACGGGGGCTGCGCCCCTGCGACCGCTAATTACTAATTAATAGAGGTTTCCTTTAGGGCACCTCTATTTATTCAAGCGAGCCAAAAATTTCTTAGTTGGAATCCAGAGATTACGGAGAACCAGAGACGGGGGCTACGCCCCTGCGACCGCTCATCATGTTATTGAAGCAAAGGAAAAGTTCTATTGTCAGAACGCCCAAATTTACGAGAACTAAAGGCGGGGGCTGCGCCCCTGCGACCGCTGATCATGTTATTAAAGCAAAGGAAAAGTTCTACTGTCAGAATGCCCAGATGACAGAGAACCAGAGACGGGGGCTGCGCCCCTGCGACCGCTCATCATGTTATTAAAGCAAAGGAAAAGTTCTATTGCCAGAATACCCAGATGACAGAGAACCAAAGGCGGGGGCTACGCCCCTGCGACCGCTCATCATGTTATTAAAGCAAAGGAAAAGTTCTTTTGCCAGAATGCCCAGATGACAGAGAACCAGAGACGGGGGGTGTCCCCCTGCGACCGCTAATTACTAATT
>JAUQVQ010000283.1:0-3011 GCA_039794725.1 Gloeomargarita sp. HHBFW_bins_162 | reverse complement strand
CCCCCCATCGAGGGAGAGGGGAGAAAACCAAAACGGGGCTACGCCGTGCGACCCTTGTTTCACATGCAAAAAGGACTGCTATAGAGGGTACCTCTAAAAGGTATGAATTAGCGGTCGCAGGGGGGCACCCCCCATCCAGGGAGAGGGGAGAAAACCAAAACGGGGCTACGCCGTGCGACCCTTGTTTCACACGCAAAAAGGACTGCTATAGAGGGTACCTCTAAAAAGTATGAATTAGCGGTCGCAGGGGGGCACCCCCCATCCAGGGAGAGGGGAGAAAATCCCAAACCTACGACTCCAAGCCAAGAAACCTTGATTGGTTCAATTGATCCAGAACCTTCTCCGTTAGAAGTTCAGACCTACCCTAGAGAAGCGACAATTCCCCCTGCACCTCCAAACGCAGATACGCCCCCAGTTGGACAAATTGTTCGGCGAGCCGTTCCCGCACCGTTGGCGAAATCCACCCCAGTTGGTGCAGTAGATGAATAGCGGTGGCATACTTAGCGCGTTTCGCCCCATCCAGCACCCGAATCGCCAACCCCATCCCCGTTTCCAGATTGGCCAAACACTGCACCCCCTCGGCTCCCGCCTTGCTCACCAACGTCCCTTGGGTCAAATTCATCAACTCCGTATCAAACTGCCCCGGCCCCGCCACCAAATCCGCCTGCTGGGTCATCGCACGGGTAATTTGCGCCAACCCCAGGTGTTGCCCAGCGGCCAGACGACCGTAGAGAGCCGCCAGTTGATGCAGTTGCAGGAGGTAGGTCGGTGCGCCGCAGTCATCATGCACCGCAATAAATTCCGCCCCCGGCACGCCCAACAGTTCCCCCACCTGACTCAAAATCAATTCCTGCACCGGGTGCTGACGATGTAAATAGGTGTGATAGGGCCAGTTGTACTTGGCACACACGGCCAACATCCCGGCGTGCTTACCAGAGCAACCGTGCGCCAGCGGACTTTGTTGCCCCGGCGGCACCGGACATTGCAAGTACGCAGGGTCAATATCCGCCTGCCAAAGAATGCGAAACACCTGCCGGGTAGCTTCCATTTGTCCCCGGTGCGAACTGCACATCACCGCCACATCCCGTTCCCCCAGTTGGAATTGCTCCAACGTCCCCGTCATCACCGCCGCCAGGGCTTGAAAGGGTTTGAAACTACTGCGGGCAAAGGTCGTGGTTTCCCCATCCCCGGCAACCGCCAGCAACCGCCCCCGTTCATCACACAAAGCCGCATGGACTTCGTGCCAAGATTCCATAATCCCCTCTCGCAGCAGGCGCACCGTCAAGGGTTCAGCTTGCGTCCGTTTCCCCCGGGCTAGAGACACAGCCACCCCAACAAACCAACGGCGGCATACATTAGCCCCAACCCCAGCAAACTGCGGCGTAATCGTTGGAGTAAGGGTTCCACCTGATAGGCACTCACTAATTGCTCTTGGAGTAAGACGGTCGGGGGTTTTTCCCACATCTGGCCATCATACCAACCGGATTCCTCGTACACAATCACCCGACTGGCCAAGCGATGCCGCACGTATCGCCACCCCAGGTACAACAGCACCAACAAAAACCCCGGCAATACCCCCACCCCCGCCAGCGCCGCTAGGGTAAACCCCAGCGGTTGGGTCAACGGGTCAAAACTCGCCGCCGCCACCGGCAGAGCCACCATAGCTCCCAAGCCAGCCACCAGGATAAACCGTCGCCCGTAGTCCCAGCCATTCAGCGTTGGCCACCGGTAAAACCAGGAGTCCCGCAGAGCCTCGTATTCGTTGAGCGGTTGTTGTTCAAGCGGTACCGGGCAGGAAGGCATGATCAGCGTACATAGACCATTCTTTCGCATTTTAATCCTTCTGTTCAACCCCTTGCACCTGTGGCTAAGATGAGAAAAAAGACTACCTCAATAGAGTTGCCAAGCAATGGTTGCAGGCAAGCATCCCCGTCATCTCCAGCTTCTCCCGATGAGACTCTATAGCAATCCCTTTTGAATTGGCAACAAGGGTCACAGGGGCGTTGTCCCCGTATTTGGTTCTTTCTCGCTTCTTTGTTCTCGAATCTTTTAGGATTGCTATAGAGCCGCTTCAATAATAGGTGAATACAAGTGTGCCCCAAAGCAAGGATGGTTTATGTATCGGTGGTTGTGGCTGGGGTTGTGGATTAATCTCCTTGTCTTACCCGTCCAAGCCCAGGGCGGCGGCGGGGGCGGGAATCGAGCCGAACCCAGTCGCGTCATGGCGGAACCTTACCCCCGTTCTTGGCAGGAGGTTGTCCAAACTGAAGTGGATCGAGCCTTTCGGCATACAACCGTTCTATTAAATCTTTTCGTTCTCGTTCTAATTCTCCTACCCATAGCCACAGGCCTCGGATTGTGGTGGTTACGGCGCAGTATTGTGGCTCAGTTAGTCCAAATGGCCACCGAGCAGGCCAACCAGCAGATACAAACTCAGATGGAGACGACCCTCAAAGGCATCCTGGCACACCATCTCACCCAGTACCAACTCACCCTCGCCGCCCTCAATACCCAAAGCCGCCAGAACCTCGAACAGGAATGGCAAAAACGGCTTAACACCCTCTGTGATGCCACCGAACGGGTATCATTGGCTCCGCCCAGCCTCAGCCAAACCCTACACCAACTGCGCCACTGGCTCACCCAAAACCAAACCGAACTTCCCTCTGACCTGTATCACCAGCTGGTAAACTGGTTGCACCGGGATGGGACGGCTCTGACCGGAGACGATTGCGTTCTGTTGGGACAAGTGTGGCAAAAGTTGGGGCAATGGGAAAACGCCCGCCACTACTACCAGCAGGCCAGCCAACAGCAACCCGACGACTGGACGGCCTGGTATCATCTGGGGGTAGCCCTCAATCACCTGCAACGCTACGCCGAAGCCCTCACCAGTTTTGAACGTGCCCTTGCTCTGCACCCCGAAGCCAGTCAAATTCACCACGACCGAGACGCAATTTTAGAGAAATTGGGCAAGTAGGTAATCCCTTTTGAATCGGCAACAAGGGTCGCAGGGG
>JAUQVQ010000282.1:0-3015 GCA_039794725.1 Gloeomargarita sp. HHBFW_bins_162 | reverse complement strand
TTGGGAGTGTGTATGGGACGAACCTTAGCGAATAAAGAGGCGATTGTCGCCGAGTTGAAAAAGACCTTGGGGCAGACCCAGATGACCCTGGTGATTGATTATCAGGGGTTAACCGTGGCGGAAATGACCGATTTGCGGCGGCGTTTGCGGCCGACGGGAACCATCTGCAAGGTGACGAAAAATACCTTGATGGGCATTGCCATTCGGGATAATCCCAACTGGCAACCGATGGAGACGTTTCTCAAGGGAACGACGGCGTTTTTGTTGGTGCGGGACGACCTGCCGGGGGCAGTCAAGGCCTACCAGGAGTTCCAAAAAGCCACCAAAAAGACGGAACTGCGGGGCGGGGTGATGGAGGGGCAAGCCCTGGATGAAAAGGGCATCAAGGCCGTACTCGACCTGCCCCCGAAAGAGGTGTTGATGGCGAAGGTGGCGGGGATGCTCAAAACCCTGCCCACCCAGTTGGCAACGGCGCTCCATGCGGTGCCGACCCAACTGGCGACCGGGATCAACGAGGTGCCTGCTTCCTTGGGGCGGGCGATTCAGGCGGTGGTTCAACAAAAAGAAACCGCCGGTTCCTAGTGTGTTCACGACGTTTATTTAAGGAGAAATACCCATGTCTGCAAAAACCGATGCCATTTTGGCGGAATTGAAAAGCCTCACCCTGTTGGAAGCAGCGGAATTGGTCAAACAGATCGAGGAAGCCTTTGGGGTGAGTGCGGCGGCTCCCGCTGGCGGGATGATGATGGCGGCTCCGGTGGCGGTGGCGGGAGCCGGGGCGGCGGCTCCGGCGGCGGCGGAACCTGTGGAAGAACAGACCGAGTTCAGCGTGGTGTTGGAAGCGGTGCCTGCCGACAAGAAGATTGCCATCCTGAAGGTGGTGCGGGAACTGACGGGGTTGGGGCTAAAAGAGGCCAAGGAATTGGTGGAAGCGGCTCCCAAGGCGGTCAAGGAGGGCATTCCCAAGGACGAGGCCGAAAAAGTCAAAGCCAAACTGGTCGAAGCAGGTGCTACAGTGGCGGTGAAGTAACCCCCCTGAGCGCATGACCACGCCCACCCGCATCCTGCTCACCCGGCACGGCGAAAGCACCTTCAACGCCCAATCCCGGGTGCAGGGTCGCTCCGACGAGGCAGAATTGACCGAGCGGGGGCGGGCAATGGCGGTGGCAACGGGACGATTACTCCAGGGGGTGGACGTGGCGCACATCTACGTCAGCCCCCTACGGCGTGCCCAAGAAACGGCGCAATTATTGAATTTGGCGGGTGTGCCCATTACGCCGACTCCCCATTTATTAGAAATTGACCTGCCCCAGTGGGAGGGGTTGACCCACGAAACGGTTCGTACCCAGTTCCCGGAGGACTACCAACGCTGGCGCACGGCTCCCGACGAGTTTGTCATGGCGGGGCGGTATCCCGTGCTGGAATTGCGCACCCAGGCGCACCAATTTTGGCAGGAAATTCTCCCGCGGCATCGGGGGCAAACCGTGCTCGTGGTGGGTCATGCCACGATTAACCGGATATTGTTAGTCGAATTATTGGGCTTAAAAGTAGCCGATTATTTTCGGTTGCAACAGAGCAATTGCGGGTTGACGGTACTCAATTTCCAGCCCGAACGGGTGCAGGTGGAAGCATTAAATTTAGTGTTTCACACGGGCAGTTTATTTCCCAAATACAAAGGCGGCACACGCATCTACCTGGTGCGGCACGGGGAAACGGATTGGAATCGGCGCGGACAATTTCAAGGGCAACGGGATATTCCCCTCAATGAAAAGGGCATCATGCAAGCGCAGCAAACCCAAAAACTACTCTCCCAGGTAACGTTGGATTTTGCCGTGAGTAGTCCTTTGAGTCGTTCCCGTCAAACTGCCGAACTTATTTTAGAATCCCATCCGGGGATCAGCTTAAACTTGATTCCTGACCTACAAGAAATTAGTCACGGTTTATGGGAAGGCAAATTTCACCGAGAAGTAGAAGCCGAATTTCCCGGGATGCTCGACCAATGGCATCACTACCCAGAACGGGTGCAAATGCCCCAGGGAGAGAATCTAGCGCAAGTCTGGGCACGGGCGGGGCAAGCCTGGCAAAAAATTATTACCCAATACGAGGGGCAACAGGGAATTGTCGTTGCCCATGATGCGATTAACAAAGCGATTTTATGTCAGTTATTTCATTTAGAACCGCAACATTTTTGGCTGTTCAAGCAGGGCAATGGTGCGATTAGCGTCATTGATTATCCCGACGGAGCGGCGGGTGCACCCGTTTTGCAAATGCTGAATCTCACCCGCACGGATGGCCTGTTTGATGAGACGGCGGCGGGTGCCCTTTGAGCGCGCAAACTGGTTGGCTGGGGTGTGTTCTTGGTACACTTGTTAAAACTTTGTAAATTTGTGAACGTTTGATGAATACCGCCCCCATTCTGACTCTGGATGCCCCCACAGTTGCTGTCTCCGAGCCGGTGGTGGCGATTGCGCATTTAGAACATTTCTACGGGGAGGGTGATTTACGCAAACAGATTTTATTTGATATTAATCTCACGATTCGGGAAGGGGAGATTGTCATTTTAACGGGGCCTTCGGGGTCGGGAAAAACGACTTTATTAACTTTAATTGGCTGTCTGCGTTCGGTACAAAAGGGCAGTTTGCGCGTCTTTGGTCAGGAATTAAACGGAGCCAGTAAAGCCACGCAAATTCAACTGCGGCGGCATATTGGCTATATCTTTCAGGGGCATAATTTGTTGGAATTTCTCACGGCGCGCCAAAATGTGCAAATGGCGTTGGAATTGCATCCCCACCTGAGTCCCAAGGAAGTCAAAACGATGGCGGAAGCCATGCTGAAGGCGGTGGGATTGGGAGAAAAAATTAACAGTTATCCCCATGACCTCTCCGGGGGGCAAAAACAACGGGTGGCCATTGCTCGGGCGCTGGCGAGTCATCCCCGGTTGATTTTGGCGGATGAACCGACGGCGGCGTTGGACAGCAAAACCGGGCGGGAGGTGGTGGATTTGATGCAAAAACT
>JAUQVQ010000281.1:0-3017 GCA_039794725.1 Gloeomargarita sp. HHBFW_bins_162 | reverse complement strand
TTCGTGCCAGAGGGCTTGTCCCACGCTTGGTTCCACCTGGATTTCCCAGCCATCTTCCCCCGTGTAACCCGTGCGGGCAACCCAGATTTGCCCCCATTCCGTCTGAATGAGTTGATGCCCAAAGCGGGGAATCGTTGCCAGTGTATCCGGTGTTAACGTTTGCAGAATCCGAGTCGCCTGGACACCTTGTAACGCCAGCAAAACCCAGGGCGTTCTTCGTATCTCCACAGCGGGTAAATGGTGTTGCAACCACGCTAAATTTTTGGCAGTGCAGGCCGCATTCACAATCAATTTTACCTGGGTGGGACGCTGCACGTAGATGATAATATCGTCAATAATCCCCCCCTGCTCATTGAGGAGAACGGTATATTGGGCGTGACCAGGGGAAAGATGGGTAATATCGGTGGGAATTAAACCATTCAAATCGGCTATCACCCGTTCCCCCTTGAGTTCAATTTGTCCCATGTGGGAAATGTCGAATAAGCCTGCCCCCTGGCGTACCGCTTGATGTTCTGGGGTTAATCCTGTAAATTGCGCCGGTAACATCCACCCGGCAAATTCGGTTAATTTCGCTTCGTTTTTGTAGCAATCGTACAGAGGAGAATAAACCATCGAATTGCCCATGAGGGAAACCTGTTTGATTGTAGCCCACCGAACCCATTGGTATAATAACGGAGTGAATCATTAGCAACAGGATACGAACCATGCCACCGGAAACGAAAGCCCGCATCGAATCCCTGATCAAAGAAAACAAAATTATGGTGTTTATGAAAGGCACCAAACTCATGCCCCAGTGCGGTTTCTCCAATAATGTCGTGCAAATTTTGAATGCAGTTGGGGCGGTCTATGAAACCTTTGACGTGCTCAGCGACTACGAAATCCGGCAGGGGATCAAGGAGTACAGCAATTGGCCGACCATTCCCCAGGTGTATATTAACGGGGAATTTATCGGCGGTTCCGACATTATGATTGAAATGTACCAGTCCGGGGAATTGCAAGAAAAAGTCGCCGTAGCGATGGCTTCTTAAAAATCCTTGGTTCCCCAACCGGGAGCGACTTTGGCCGCCTGTAAAATAAAAGCCGCCAACTGCGCCGCCTCCTGATCCGAAACTGATTTAGGCGATAATTCCCGGCAGGTGTAACTGTCTTCCGTGCCATCGTAATTTTGCGGCTGACGGATAAAGTTCACCAAGGCGGCGATATTATCCCGAGGCGGGGTTGCACCGTGCAAATCTGCTAACGACAGGGACACCCGGGGATTGGGCAGGGTCGCTCCCCCCACGTGGCAGTTAATACAATTGCTTTCAAACAACTGCTTGCCTGCACTCAGGTCTTGCGGCGTAAAGGTCTGTTCTGTTCCCCTCGCATCGGCAGACAACGTCACCGGCTGGGTCACTTTCAGATACCGACTCACGTAGGGGTCAATCCGAGCGGCCAAGGCAGGTGGCATAGCCCACGTCCACACCACCCACCCCACCAGCAGGGCACCGATTAGTAATGGATTTTGCCGCCGCCCCACTGAACCCCCCGCACTTTCGGTTGAATCAAAATATGCCCGGCAATGGCGTACAGGTCATCCTCGGTCAAGTCCCGCATTTTCGGGTAAATATCGGCACTGGCGAGACTGGGATGAATCTCGGCAATGGACGTCAACCCGTCGTAACTGGTGGGGTTTTTCATGTAGTCCACCAGGGCTTCAATGTTGTTGCGCGGGGGAGTTGCCAAGGCCAAGGATTCCGGGTCAAGCCCCACCACCGGGTTGGTTTTGGTAATCCCGCCCGCATGACAGGTGCCACATTTGGCATTGAATAACCGTTTGCCCCGTTGGGCTTCTTGTAAGGTTAACGTCGCGACATCGCCTTTATCGTTCAAGGGCACGGTGCGGGTCGCCGCATCCAATTCTACTGCCCACGCCGGAGCTACCCACCCCAGACAGAGGCACACACTGAGTAATAGCCACAGGCACGTTCTGACCATAATTCTCCTCGATAAGCCCAACACAACAGCAGCACCCTTTAGCTTAGCAGGAATCCGGGGGTCACATACCGATGTCCTACAGGTTGACTCGCCGGTGCATGGAAACGGAGTAGGCGAGCAAGGGTGGGTTTGAGTTGCGTCCGGGGCACAATCATATCCACAAACCCGTGTTGCAGGAGGTATTCCGCCGTTTGGAAATTATCGGGTAATTTTTCGCGTAAAGTTTGTTCGATCACCCGTCGCCCCGCAAAGCCAATCAATGCTTTAGGTTCCGCCAAAATTAAATCTCCCAACATGGCAAAACTGGCTGTAACGCCGCCGGTGGTGGGGTGGGTCAAAACACTGATGTAAAGTAAATTGGCCTGCCGATGTCGGCCTAAAGCGGCGGCTGTTTTCGCCATCTGCATCAAACTTAACATTCCCTCCTGCATCCTTGCCCCGCCCGAGGCACAGACCAGAATAACGGGCAAGCGGGTTTGGGTGGCCTGTTCCACCAGGCGGGTAATTTTTTCTCCGACCACCGAACCCATACTGCCGCCCATGAAATTAAAATCCATCACCCCCAACGCAACGGGCGACCCTTCAATCTTGCCGAACCCGGTTTGAATCGCATCGTTGAGGCCGGTTTTGTGTTGCATTTCCCGCAGGCGTTCGCTGTAGGGTTTGCGGTCTATAAAATGCAGGGGGTCACTCGCCATCAGGTGTTCATTCAGGGGTTGCCAGGTGTCGGCATCGAGTAATTGTTTCAGCCGCTCATGGCTTTTCACGGGATGATGGTACCCGCACTCAGGGCAGACTTTGTTATTGAGATGTAAATCTTTGGTATAAGTCAAGGCTCCACAGGCGAGGCATTTTGTCCACAGACCATCGGCAATCTCCCGCTGTTGTTGTTCCTGGCTGAGCGGGACAGCTTTGGGTCGGTTGGCGAACCAATCAAACAAACTCATGCGCTGGCCTCCAGGGGTCAGTTTGCATCTTAGCAGGGTTGGGGAGTTATCGAGGCATAGCGGCTAGAGGTCAAAGGTTACTAGTTTCCATCC
>JAUQVQ010000280.1:0-3023 GCA_039794725.1 Gloeomargarita sp. HHBFW_bins_162 | reverse complement strand
ATGTAATACTCCGCCGGAATGTTGTAACAGTTGGCATGACGACTCGCAACCGTGCCGCAGGCTCCCCCGGTGGTGTTCATGGGGATGAAGCTCAAATCCACTCCCCCCGCATTGGCGCCAATTTCAAAGTTGGCGGGGTTCCGGTCTTGCAACTGCCGCAGGGCACTGGCTAAGCGTTGCAGGTCAATACGGATATTCGGAGAAGCACCCGTATCCGTATTTAACGGTGGCTGAGTGCCTACCGAATTGTGGGGGAGCGTTCCACCCCCGCTCAGATAAAAATCATTCTCCCCGCCAGGGTAGCCCCAATCCAGATACCATTGCACATTGGTCGCCAACAGTTTCATAGCACAACCCGCCGTGTGGAGGTTGGACTGGTCGGCTGGGGACAAATCAGCGTAGGCAGTTCCCCCGTCCAAAGTGGCGATGGTGCGGCGCAGGTTGGAGAAATTGCCCCACATGGTCAGCACCGGGTCAGGATACACCTGCAGACTGCCGCTGGGGGCTTGCAAGGGTGGAAATGCCCCATTCGGATCGCCCGCAAAGTAAGCCAGGTTGGTCAACGCCTTGCGTAAAACCGTGTCCTCATCAAAATCGCTCAACTCAAAGGGGGGGTTATTGGGGTTGACGCCACTCCCGTACTCCATATTGGCCGTCCCCCGCCCCGTGAAAAAGTCTGCCGGGGGGAACATCGCCTGCGTCCCAATCGGCCGCACAAAATTGGCATTCAGCCGGGGATAACGGGTCACATTATTTACATCCGCCGCCGGACTCACCGGATCACCGTAGGTAATGCTGTTGAAATAACTCGCTTCTGTCCCCGGATGAATCGTGCTGGATAAACACAGCATCGGCAGGCTAGGTTCGGCGGCTCGATGATGATAAACAGCGGCGGCTTGCACTGCCGCTAAATTATCCCGTTGGGTGCGCCGGTGCAATTGCTCACTCACGCGGGTGGTAAAGTTGGTCGGAGCCGGTACACCCACAAAATTGTACGGAGTCGTGCCACCAAACTCAGGAGCTAACACATGGGGCGGATAGAGCGGGTCGGGTGTGCCCGGCGCCGGAATCGTCCCCGCAATCGTAGGCCGAGGCCGGAACAATAACCCAAAAATTTCTTTGGTGTAGGCTTGACCCGACACACCGAAGATGTTGTCCCTGGGGTTATATATCACGTTCGTTGCCGCTGACGGATTGGCCGCTCCCCCGATGCCAGCCCAGTTGCGCCATACCCCATCATCCCATGTGCCCGTAGTCGCACCGAACGAACGCCAACCGCCCCAAACCCCGACATTACCGAGTTCCAGGCGTTGCCCCACAATTACCTTCATCCCTTGACCAAGGGCACGCCGCTCCCAGTAACCATCCAAACCGTATTCATCCGGTTCATCCACAGGCGGCGTATTTCTCGTCCACAGGTCAACACCGGTAATGGGATCACCCGCATTCCCAAAACTTTCCCAGGTTGCCGCCCCGCTACAACTGCCCCGCGCGTAGGAGGGTTTGGGTCCCAACCGATTGTCCGCCCGGAACATATCGTCCACATACGGCGGCGATTCACATTTATCAATCAAAAGCCGTTGGGCAAGGCCACCCCCCCAGTTCACATCCTTATACGTGGCGTAGTCCTCACTTCCCCCGAGTCGCCGCCGCGCTACCGGCAAATTATTGGTAACGAGGTACAGCGGATCCATCGAAATATCTTCCGGCAAGAACCCATCCTGCACCGAATCTTGAGTAGCAAATGTCCCTGGCCCCACAGGATTGGGGAAGCCGCCAGCCGTCGCTAACCGCATAATTTGGGTGGGGGCAATCCGACCCGCCGGTTGCAAATGGACGAACGAATTACCGCCGGGGTTATTATTGTTATCCCGGTTGGAACCCGTCATAAACAAGCCCCGCACCGAAATTTCCGAGTTCGCCGCAGGCAGGAAATAGCAGGAATTGGGCGCGCTAATCAAATAACTGGCAAAACCTGCCCCCGATGTAATGAACAAACTGCCTTCCGTGTGCATCGCCCCATTCCAGTTGAACTGGGGGCCGGGGAAAATTTCCAAGTCATAGCGGAAGTATGCCCCCCACTTATTCGCCCCGGTGAACCGGCGGTCTTGTTGAAACACGACGGCGTTGGTCGTCAACTGCGGCTGCCCAATCCGATTAGGCATCGTCACCGCATAAATTTGAAAATTCTTGAGTTGTTCCGCACTACTGGCCGTAGAAAATCGCCCCGTTTCATCCACCGTTCCCGATGCCCCGGCACAAAAGGCATCCGCCGCCTGCGCTTGGGTGGGAGCATTATTCACCAAAAAATTGGCCGCCCGTTGCTGCCGATTCGCCAAATACACTACACCGGGGTTATCCACAGGCACGGCACTATTGCCCCCCCGAAACACCCGCCCAATGATGCTGTAAACCGCTATCCCATCCTCCGGGTCGTTGGTCGTCCCATTCCCATTCAAATCCACCGGATACGCCCACGTCGGCGCAATACCATCCGGGGTGAACGCTTGCCCTGTACCCAAACAATTCCCGTCCTGAGTACCGCAACGGTATTCATCGGGTAGGGTATAGACATCTTCTGTCCCAACTCGGGGACCGATTACCGCACCCGTATTCGGGTCACGCCGACGATGCCCCAAAAAATCCTCGAAATTCTGTTCGGTTGGGTTGTTGGCCAAAGCCTCCTGGGTGAACAGATATTCCAGTTTTGCCCGCGCCCGGTCAATCGACTCCGCCGATGGACCTTCAATCGCAATCCGTTCCCGTTGGCCTGAAACCTGTACAACCCGGTTTGCCGTTCGAGCCAGCAGGCTCATCATAATCAAAAACGCAATAAGAATCAGCAGAGTCGCCGTCGGCAGGATAAACCCACTGTTTCGTCTGCCCCGGCAATAGACCCCCACCAACCAAGCAACCATACCGGGACGAACCGGCGGCAGGGAGTAACGCTTCTGACGAGAACGAGGATGAGACATAGTCGTTAGTCCAGAGGGAATGAGGATAGAACAAATACGGGTAAAACC
>JAUQVQ010000279.1:0-3049 GCA_039794725.1 Gloeomargarita sp. HHBFW_bins_162 | reverse complement strand
TTGCCAATTCAACAGGGATTACTATAGCAATCCTGAAAGGTTCAAGAATAGACCTCAATTCACCCTCACCCCCGACCCCTCTCCCATCAAAGGAGAGGGGAGAAAACCACAACGGGGCTATGCCCTGTGACCCTTGTTGCCAATTCAACAGGGATTACTATAGCAATCCTGAAAGGTTCAAGAATAGACCTCATATTCACCCTCACCCCCTGCCCCTCTCCCATCAAAGGAGAGGGGAGAAAACCACAACGGGGCTATGCCCTGCGACCCTTGTTGCCAATTCAACAGGGATTGCTATAGCAATCCTGAAAGGTTCAAGAATGAAGAAAGTAGGAAGAACCAATGATAGCGGCGATGCCCCTAGTGTCGTTATACCCAATTCAACAGGAATTGCTATAAAGATGCCCTTGGGATAAAATTGAGCCATATATTCGGTTAACGTAACCCATGACACAAGTCCCTAAGCCAACTAAATTACCTCAACTAGATGAACCTAAATTTGGGTTTAATTTGTACAGCGAACGTCTGAACGGGCGAGCCGCAATGGTCGGTTTTGTGGTGGCCATTGTCATTGAATTGGTTACCGGCAAGGGGGTACTGACGTGGCTGGGCTTGATCCGTTAGGTTAAAATTTAAGAACATTATTTGTTTGTATATTCATGTCCCTCTCCCGGCGCATTCGTTCTTATTACAGCCGTTACCCGGTGGTCAGCGTGGTGGTGACAGCGGGGGTGATTGATATGGTGATTGGCGGCACTACGCCAGCGTGGTCGCTGTTTTGGCTGGGTTTGATTGCGGCAACGGGGACGCTCACGTGGCGATGGTTGGCAACGCGGCGGGATACCCCTCCTGTGCCCGAACCACCCCGGCGTTACCTGACCAGTGAGTCCAGTGCCAGTTCTCTGCCCCTTTTGCGCATGGATCGTCGTCAGAACCCATGACCGAAACCCCAGCCCTTGTGGCGGAAATCCAACAGGCGGTACAAAAGCGGCGCAATTTTGCCATTATTTCCCACCCGGATGCGGGTAAAACTACGCTGACCGAAAAACTCCTACTCTACGGGGGAGCCATTCAAGAGGCGGGAGCAGTGCGGGCTAGAAGGAATCAACGTCATGCCACCTCCGACTGGATGGAACTGGAAAAACAACGGGGAATTTCCATTACGTCAACCGTATTACTTTTTGAGTATAATGGCTTTACGATAAACTTGCTGGATACACCGGGTCACCAGGATTTTAGTGAGGATACCTATCGCACTTTGGCGGCGGCGGATAATGCGGTGATGCTGATTGATGTCGCCAAAGGTTTGGAACCGCAGACCCGCAAGTTGTTTGAGGTGTGTCGTCTGCGGCGATTGCCCATTTTTACCTTTGTGAATAAATTGGACCGACCGGGGCGACCGGCGTTGGAATTGTTGGATGAAATCGAGCAGGAAT
Source organism: Gloeomargarita sp. HHBFW_bins_162 (assembly GCA_039794725.1). GTDB lineage: Bacteria > Cyanobacteriota > Cyanobacteriia > Gloeomargaritales > Gloeomargaritaceae > Gloeomargarita. The sequence goes on along the minus strand of JAUQVQ010000279.1, from coordinate 1,613 downwards.
TGGGGCTAATCCCCTGTGCGGTCAATTGGCCGATTGGCATGGGGGATCAATTTCAGGGGGTGTATGACCGACAGGCGCAACAAATTCACCTCTTTCAGCGGGGCGAACGGGGGCGAAAATCGGCGGGGGAAACGGTCATTCATCAGGGTGATCCCCGGGTGGAAGAATTTTTGGATCAGCATCTTTATCATCAACTTAAAGATGACCTGGAATTGCTCGATGGGGTCACGCCTGCATTTGATGTATCAGCATTGCACCGGGGCGAGATGACTCCCGTATTTTTTGGCAGTGCTATGACCAATTTTGGCGTGGAATTATTCCTGCGGTATTTCTTAAAATTTGCTGCCCCACCGGGGGGGCATGAGAGTACCCAGGGAGTGATTCCGCCGGATTATCCTGAATTTAGTGGTTTTGTATTTAAGCTCCAGGCAAATATGGATCCCAAACATCGGGATCGGGTGGCCTTTATTCGGGTGTGTTCGGGGAAGTTTATTAAAGATATGACGGTACAGCATCCCCGCACGGGTAAAACTATCCGTTTAAGCCGTCCCCAAAAACTCTTTGCCCAGGAGCGGGAGTCGGTCGAGGTGGCCTATCCGGGGGATGTGATTGGGTTAAATAATCCGGGTATGTTTGCGATTGGGGATACGGTTTCCACCGGCGGCAAATTTCGGTTTCCGGGGATTCCCAGTTTCTCACCGGAGTTGTTTGCCTATTTGAAAAATCCCAATCCTTCTAAGTCCAAATCCTTCCAAAAAGGGGTAACGGAATTAACCGAAGAAGGGGCGGTACAAATTCTTTATTCAACGGATGATAGTCGCCGTGACCCAATTGTGGCCGCTGTGGGGCAATTGCAATTTGAAGTGGTGCAATTTCGTCTGCAGAATGAGTACGGCGTTGAAACCATTTTAGAACCATTACCCTACAGCTTAGCCCGGTGGGTGGTGGGGGGCTGGTCGGCTTTGGAACGGGCGGGACGATTGTTTAATACGGTGGTGGTTAAAGATGGGCAAGAACGCCCGGTTTTACTCTTCAAAAATACCTGGAATTTGCATCAAGTTCAGGAGGATCATCCTGATTTGGAACTCAGTCCGGTATCCCCTCTCAATGGTTAATTACTGTAGGACACCTCTAAAAATCGTCAATGAGCGGTCGCAAGCGGTACCCCCCGCCTCTGGTTCTGCATAATTCCTGCATTCTCACTCAGCAATTCTCTGCCCGATTGAATAAATAGAGGTTCCCGCCAAGAAACTCTCTGCCTATTGGCATTAGACCTCTTGCATAATTTATATTCACCCTCACCCCCGACCCCTCTCCCATCAAAGGAGAGGGGAGAAAACCACAACGGGGCTATGCCCTGCGACCCTTGTTGCCAATTCAACAGGGATTACTATAGCAATCCTGAAAGGTTCAAGAATAGACCTCAATTCACCCTCACCCCCGACCCCTCTCCCATCAAAGGAGAGGGGAGAAAACCACAACGGGGCTGTGCCCTGCGACCCTTGTTGCCAATTCAAAAGGGATTACTATAGCAATCCTGAAAGGTTCAAGAATAGACCTCATATTCACCCTCACCCCCTGCCCCTCTCCCGTTCTGGGAGGGGGGAGAAAAC
>JAUQVQ010000278.1:0-3059 GCA_039794725.1 Gloeomargarita sp. HHBFW_bins_162 | reverse complement strand
CGGAGAACCAGAGGCGGGGAGCGCCCCCCTGCGACCGCTGACCGGCAATTTTTAGAGGTGCCTTCTATTTATTTTATTCCAGCAGACAGAGAATTTCTCAGCAAGAATGCAGAGATGACAAAGAACCAAAGGCGGGGGGTGCTTCACTGCGACCGCTAATGATGAATTTATAGAGGTTCTCGCATGGTAGCCTGGTTAAACAAAGCTCCCATGTAGAAAATCTTCAATGGAATTGGTCGCTCAAGATTTGTGGAAATACTATGGCGAACGTGCCGTCGTGCAGGGGGTGAATTTAACCTTGCAACCGGGGGAAATTTTAGGACTGCTTGGCCCGAATGGGGCAGGTAAAACCACGACCTTTGGGATGCTCTACGGAGCCGTGATTCCCACCCGGGGGTTTGTGCAGGTGGGTGCGTACAATGTTCATCGGCAAGGCCGATACGCCCGCCGCATTCTCGGCGTTGTCACCCAAGAAGATAATCTTGACCCGGATTTCACTGTATTAGAAAATTTAGTATTTTTTGCTCACCATTACCGCATTACGGGGCGACCGGCACAACGGCGAGCCTGGGAATTATTAGAACAGGCTGGATTAACCGAATACGCCCACCAACGGGTGGATGTGTTATCGGGGGGATTGAAACGGCGTTTAGTCCTGGCGCGGGCATTGGTGCATCAACCGCAAATTGTGTTTTTAGATGAACCGACGACGGGGTTAGACCCGGATGCTCGCCAGGAATTTTGGCGGAGAATTTCTTTACTCAAACAAGCAGGATGTAGTGTGTTATTAACCACCCATTATATGGATGAAGCGCAACGATTATCTGACCGTTTATTGCTCTTACAAAAAGGAGTGATTGTCGATCAAGGCGCACCGGCAGAATTAATTGAACGGATTATCGGAGCCGAAGTCGCCGAAATTGAAGGAGTTGCAGAAATAACTATTCAAACATTAGCGGAACGAGCGGGGGTATGGTGGCGCAGATTGGGGCAGGGATATGTGATTAGTTTACCAATAGATAATGCGGCATTGTGGCAGGAATTAGAGGTGATGAAAAGTACCCGGCTCAGTCGGAGAAAAGCCAATTTAGAAGATGTTTTTTTACGTTTGACGGGTCAGGAATTGGCGGATTGACGGCGGCGGCGACAGCGTTCCGAACAGTATTTTACGTCGTCCCAACAGTCGGCCCATTTTTTACGCCAAGTAAAAGGACGACCACAAACGGGGCAGATTTTCTCCGGTAAATTCGCTTTGTCAATTCCCCTGGGCATGGGTTAGATACCAATCGTAGGTTTTTTGAATCCCCAATGGTAAAGGAGTTTGGGCGTGCCACCCCAGGGCGTGTAAACGGGAAACGTCGAGTAATTTGCGGGGCGTACCATCGGGTTTGCTGGTGTCGTAAATAATGTCCCCGTGATAGCCGGTAATTTTTTGGATTAAACTGGCTAATTCGCTGATGCTTAAATCTTCACCGGTGCCCACGTTGATAATTTCGGATTCATCGTAATTTTGCATTAAAAAAACACAGGCATCGGCTAGGTCATCAACGTAGAGAAATTCCCGCCGGGGGGTGCCGGTTCCCCAAACAGTTACGTGGGGTTGTTGCTGGATTTTGGCTTCGTGAAATTTACGGATTAACGCCGGTAAAACGTGGGAATTATTCAGGTCAAAATTGTCCCCAATACCGTAGAGATTGGTGGGCATGGCACAAATCGCAGACCAACCGTACTGTTTCCGATAGGCTTGGCAGAGTTTAATTCCGGCAATTTTGGCAATGGCATACCATTCATTCGTGGGTTCCAATGCCCCGGTTAAGAGATATTCTTCCTTAATCGGTTGCGGCGCAAATTTGGGATAAATGCACGAAGAACCTAAGAATAATAATTTCTTAACCCCTGTGCGATAGCTGTGGTAGATAATGTTGGTTTGAATTTGTAAATTATCCTGCAAAAAATCAACCGGGTAGGTGGCATTGGCTAAAATTCCCCCGACTTTCGCCGCCGCTAAAAATACATATTCCGGTTGATGTTTGGCAAACCATTCGCCTACAGCTTGTTCATTTCGTAAATCCAATTCCGCCCGGGATGCCGTTAAAATACATTCGTAACCCTGTTGCGTTAAATACCGGTGTAGGGCAGAGCCAACCAACCCCCGGTGTCCGGCGATATAAATGCGGCTGTGACGTTGCATCATTAGGAATAACCGCCGTTTAGCCTGATCCTAACCCAACTGAGGACAGCTTTGGTGTACTCTGGAAAAGCACATGGTATGGCACCAGTTGATTACGAATTGAGGTTCCTATGACGGCGACGACGGCTCGGGTGGACTGTGATGTGAAGGATTTGGGGTTGGCACCGCTGGGTCGTCAACGGATTGCGTGGGCCGCCCGGGAAATGCCCGTGTTGGCGCAGATTCGGGAACGGTTTGCCCAGGAGCAACCCCTGCGGGGGATTCGCTTGGTGGCCTGTTGCCATGTGACCACCGAGACGGCGAATTTAGCCCTGACCCTGCAAGCGGGGGGAGCGGATGCCTTGTTGATTGCCAGCAATCCGTTGTCCACTCAGGATGATGTAGCGGCCTGCCTTGTCGTGGAGCATGGGATTCCGGTGTTTGCCATCAAGGGGGAGGATACGGCCACCTACCTGCGCCATGTGCATCGGGCGTTGGATCATCGTCCCCAGGTGATTATTGACGATGGTAGCGATGTGGTGGCAACTCTGGTGCAGGAACGCAAAGACCAGATTCCCGACATCATTGGTACAACCGAAGAAACAACAACCGGCGTGGTGCGTTTGCGGGCGATGTTGGCGGCTGGGGTGTTGGCGTTTCCGGCGGTGAATGTGAATGATGCCGACACGAAACACTTTTTTGACAATCGCTACGGCACGGGGCAGTCCACCCTGGATGGGATTATTCGGGCGACCAATACCCTGATCGCCGGGAAAACGGTGGTGGTGGCGGGCTACGGCTGGTGTGGCAAAGGCACGGCGCTGCGAGCCAGAGGTCTGGGGGCACGGGTGATCGTCACGGAAGTTGACCCGGTGCGGGCGTTGGAAGC
>JAUQVQ010000277.1:0-3064 GCA_039794725.1 Gloeomargarita sp. HHBFW_bins_162 | reverse complement strand
GTGCGGATTTACCCTACCATACACCCCGGCGGGTGATCCACACAGGGCGGGTTTCGTGATAGGGTGAGAACGTTGACTTGTAAGGATTTGTTTCATGACCACTGCCGCAGAGACACGTTTGCCCCTAGACTGGGTAACCATTATTTTTATCGGAGCAATTCATGTGGGGGCGTTGTTGGCGTTTGTGCCGGGGATGACCAACTGGAGTGCTGTGGGGGTAATGTTGGTGTTGCACTGGGTGACCGCTGGGTTGGGGATCACCTTGGGGTTCCATCGGTTGGTGACACACCGGAGTTTCCAAACCCCCAAATGGCTCGAGTATTTTCTGGTCTTTTGCGGTACGTTAGCCTGTCAGGGCGGGCCGATTGATTGGGTTGGTCTGCACCGGATTCACCACATGCACTCAGACCAACCGGGAGACCCGCATGACTCGAATCGGGGGTTTTGGTGGAGTCATTTGGGTTGGATGTTGCACCATATTCCTGCTGATGATGATGTGGAAAAATTCACCAAGGATATTAATACTGACCCCGTTTATTTATTCATGCAACATTGGATGTTACCCATTCAAGTGGCTTTTGGGTTGTTGTTACTCGCTCTCGGCGGTTGGCCGTGGGTGATTTGGGGAATTTTTGTGCGGTTGGTGCTGGTCTATCACTGCACCTGGTTGGTCAATAGTGCCACCCATCAATTTGGCTATCGTTCCCATGAATCGGGGGATCGTTCCACGAATTGCTGGTGGGTCGCCCTGTTGTCCTACGGGGAGGGCTGGCACAATAATCACCATGCTTATCCCCATTCGGCTCGGCACGGTCTGCGCTGGTGGGAAATTGATGCCACCTGGATGACGGTCTGGCTGTTGCAAAAATTGGGGCTGGCGACCAAAGTTCGTTTGGCGAATGAATCCTCTTAAAGGCGGATGGCGGTGGGTGCATCGTCTGCGGGCGAGTGTGTTTGGGCTGGTGATTTTTGCGTTTTTCCTGCCCTTTATGACTTTGACCTGTACGGTGCAACCCCTGCAAACCCCGATTACCGGCATCCAGCTGATCATCGGAACCCAACAACCCGCGGATAACCACCTGGAGACGCAAATGCCCCAGATTCAACCGCAACCGGCGGCAGGGGTGGCGTTTACGGCGGCGTGGGTGGGGTTGGCCAGCAGTTTTCTCCGTTCTCGCTGGGGATTGTGGCTTCCGGCGGGAGCCGGGGCGCTGGGGGGGACACTGTTGTTACTCATCAAATCTCGTTTTGACGAACGGGTGGCAAACGAGGGAGCGGGAATGTTACGGTTGGAGTACCACCCTGGATTTTGGTTGGCGGTGGGGGGATTTTTGGCCGGGTATTTGGTGAATTGTTTGCTGTTGAATCGTACTCGCAGTTAAGCCGATGCACGCTCTGTCCCTGCCGACCTGGATGATTCACATTGCCAGTGTGGTGGAATGGGGAATGGCAATGGCTTTATTTTGGCAGTACGGTTGGCGGCGCATGACTTGGGCGATGGTTCCGGCGTTAGGGAGTGCCTTGTGTGCGATTACCTGGCATTTTTTTGACAATGACCCGGCGTTAGAGTGGCTCGTGACCTGGCAGGCGGGGTTAACCCTTGTCGGCAATATCGCTCTATTTGGGGCGGCTTGGGGGTTGAAACCATGACCGAGAATGTTCTGTTTGCGTTGTCGTTGTTCCCGTATCTAGGGTTTCTGTGGGCGTTGCGGCGGGCGCAGGCGGACGGGGGGATTCAACTGGGGTTTGGGTTAACGTTATTATTTGTGGCGATTACCATTCCGGCGGGGATTATCGCGCAAAAATTTTATGGAGAATCCTTGGCGAATGTGGATGGGTTGCACGGGGCGGCGGAGTTGTGGTTAACGGTGGCCAATTTAACCCTAGTCTTGGGGGTGCGGCGGGCACTTCGGCGTAAGATGGAACAGCGAACGACACAGGAATCATAGAGCCATGACGGGTACGGTTTTAGTCACCGGGGTAGCGGGGTTTATTGGGTTTCATTTTGCCCAGGCGTTGTTGGCCAAAGGTATAACGGTGGTAGGTTTGGATAATTTGAATCCCTATTACGAGGTGCAATTAAAACGGGATCGTTTGCATCAGCTTAAAGATTATCGTAATTTCGTTTTCTTGCCCTTAGATTTAGCGGATCGGCAGGGCGTGGCACAGTTATTTCAGCAGCATCAACCGGAAATTGTGGTGCATTTAGCGGCGCAGGCGGGTGTCCGTTATTCCCTTGACCATCCCCATACCTATATTGAGAGTAATGTGGTGGGATTTTTGCACATTCTGGAAGGGTGTCGCCATCACGGGGTAAACCATTTAGTGTTTGCTTCATCCAGTTCTGTGTATGGGTTAAATACCAAAATGCCCTTTTCGGTGCAGGATAATGTGGATCATCCCATTAGCTTATATGCCGCCACTAAAAAATCCAATGAACTGATGGCACACACCTATAGTTACTTATTTAATATCCCCACCACCGGGTTGCGATTTTTCACCGTTTATGGCCCTTGGGGACGACCGGATATGGCTTTATTTAAGTTTACCAAAGCCATTTTAGAACAGCGTCCCATTCCGGTGTATAACTACGGCAAAATGCAACGGGATTTCACCTATATTGATGATATTGTGGCGGGAATGTTGGGGGTTTTGGAGCATATTCCCACCCCTAATCCTGATGTGCCTCTTCACCCTGGTATTAGTGTCGCCCCCTACCGTTTGTATAACATTGGTAATCATCGTCCGGTACAATTACTTGATTTTATTGCCGTCTTGGAACAAGCCTTGGGATGCACCGCTATTAAGGAATTTTTGCCCATGCAACCGGGAGATGTACCGGCGACCTATGCCGACATTGCCGATTTAACGGAAGCCGTGGGATTTCTACCCCAAACACCGATTGAAGTGGGGATTCCCAAGTTTGTGGCGTGGTATCGGGATTACTATCGGATTGGCTAATGCGGATACTTTTTTTTGTCACCCGAGGTGATGCCATTGGTGGGGCACAAATTCATGTTAAAGATTTAGCACAACAACTCATCCAACGGGGGCATCAGGTGGG
>JAUQVQ010000276.1:0-3069 GCA_039794725.1 Gloeomargarita sp. HHBFW_bins_162 | reverse complement strand
TTACCATAAGTACACCTCCAACGATGTTAAGGGAACGTTAACTTAACGCATTTTCGGACGACGAATGACCAGCCGGGAGGCCACACTCGCCACCAGAATAATCATTACTAAGAAAAACGAAGCCGCCCAGGCCAGCTCCTGTTGGGGCTTAAACGGCACCGTCGCAAAGTTGTAAACCAACACCGACAGGGTAGCAATCGGTTCAAACAAATTCCGCGGCCAGAAGGTAGAAAACAGAGCGGTGAAAATCAAGGCCGCCGTATCCCCCACCGCCCGTGCCATCGCCAAAATCACCCCGGTGAGAATTGAAGGCAGAGCTGCCGGCAGAACCACCCGCAAAATCGTGTAATAATTCGAGGCTCCCAACCCCACCGAAGCCCACCGCACCTCCTGGGGGACAATTTTCAACGCCTCATCCGAGGTACGGACAATCGTGGGCAACATCAACACCGCCAACGCCACCCCCGCCGCCATCGCCGAGTAGCCAAAAATCCCCGTCGTCACAAACAACCCATAGGCAAACACCCCGGCAATAATCGAGGGCACCCCCGCCAATACGTTGATCCCAAAGCGCACCCAGCGGGCAATTTCCTTTTGGGTTTTGTTGACATTACTAAATTCGGACAGGTACACCGCCGTCAAGACCCCAAAAGGAACAGAAATCAGGGTTCCCAAAAGCACCACAATGATTGTGCCAATAAAGGCATTGCCGAACCCACCCCCCGATAATCCCGGTGGCGGCGGCAACTGGGTAAACAACGTCAAACTAAAGCGGCTGATCCCCCGCACCAACACAAACCCCAGCACTGCAAACAAAGGAATCACCGTCAATAGGGCGCAGAGGGTAACTATCCCGGTCAGCACCCCACCCACCCAGGTGCGCAACTGGGGACGTTTAATTAACCCTTCGACCTGCGAATTTACGGTTGCCGTTGCCATACTTCCCCCTACTCATACTTGGCCTTGAGGCGATTAACAATCATTTCCGCCAGGATATTCACCAGCAGGGTCATCAGCATCAGCAACAGTGCCGCATACATCAACGCCGACACCTGAATCCCCCGTGCCTCCGGGAATTGGTTGGCTAACAACGAGGCAATCGTATTCGCCGGAGCCAACAGCGACCAACTAAATTGGTTGGCATTCCCGATCAGCATCGTCGCCGCCATCGTCTCTCCCAACGCCCGTCCCAAACCCAGCATCGTCCCCCCGACAATCCCCGAAATTGCCGCCGGGATCAACACCCGAAAAATCGTCCACCAGCGGGTTGCCCCCAACCCCACCGAGGCTTGCCGCAACTCCGGGGGCAAAGCCGCCAGCGAATCTTTGGAAATCGCCGTCATAATCGGCAGGATCATAATCGCCAACACCACCGACGCCGGGAACATCCCCGGCCCCACCGGCTCCGTGCTAAACAGGGGAATCCAGCCGAAATTGGCGTGCAACCATTTCCCCACCGGCTGGAGCAGGGGAATCAACACAAAAATCCCCCACAACCCGTACACCACACTGGGAATCGCCGCCAACAGTTCCACCAAAAAGGAAATTACCAGCCGCGGCTGGGGCGGGATGAAATCCTCACTCAGAAACACCGCCGTCCCCAACCCCAACGGCACAGCAATCACCAAGGCAATAATCGAACTTACCAGCGTTCCCGCCAACATGGGAAACACCCCGAAATCCTCCCGCCCCGGTACCGGATTCCAGGCCGAACGGGTCATAAATTCCAGCCCAAACTGCCCCAGAGCGGGCAAGGCTCCCCACGCAATCACCAGCACAATAAAGGCCAACAGCACGCCGGTCAGCACCGCCAACCCCAGGGTCGAACGGATAAACAACCGGTCAATCAACCGTTCCTGGGGCGAACGAGAGCGACCTTCGGGGAGCGCAGTGCCTGTCGTCATGGTGCCTAGTCCTTCAAGGTAATCGTGTACTTATCGCTCATGGTATCAGCGACCTTGGCAATCCGTTCCCGCACCACCTTGGGTAAGGGGATATATCCCAATTCGGGAGCCGTTTTTTGACCCTCATTCAAACCATACTCGATCCAGACCTCCAACCCCACCGCCTTGTTGGCATCCGGTTGTTTTTGGTACTGCAACTGCCACGTATAGGTGACAATCGGGTAAGACTCCTTCCCTTCCGGGTCGGTGATAAACTCCCGCAGGTTCTCCGGCAGTGCCACCGCCGCCAAGGTCGCCGCCCCCGATTCAGGAGTCGGAATTACAAAATCCCCCGCCTTATTTTCCAAGGCCGCTACACTCAAATTATTGGTCTTGGCAAAGCCAAACTCGATATAACCCACCGCCCCGGCAGTTTGTTGAATCTGCGCCGTTACCCCTTCATTCCCCCGGGCACCGACAAAATTCCCGGTCGTCGGCCATTGAATCGTCGTCCCGTCGCCAAACTTTTGCTTCCACTGGGGACTGATCGCACTCAAATGCTTGGTAAACACCGCCGTTGTGCCACTCCCATCGGAACGATGCACCACCGTAATCGCCTGATCCGGCAGGGTCACCCCCGGATTCAAGGCCACAATTCTCGGGTCATTCCAGCGGCGGATTTGCCCACTGAAAATGTCCACATACACCGCACGGCTGAGCTTCAACCCCGTTTGCACCCCCGGCACATTGTAGGCCACCACAATACTTCCCGCCGTCATGGGCAACATCAACACCCCCCGTTCCACCTTGGGAATATCCTCATCCTTCATGGCAATATCACTGGCGGCAAAATCCACATTCCCCTGGATAAAGTTTTCAATCCCTGCCCCACTGCCTTGCGACTGATAATCCACCCGGATATTGGAATGAATTCGGTTTAACCCCACCGCCCAGTTCTGGTACAGAGGAGCCGGGAACGACGCCCCCAAGCCAATCAAACTCACGTCTCCCTGAATGGGTAACTGGCTCTCTTGCTGACCCGGAGCACAGGCCGCCGTCAACCCCACTACCACCAGGAAGAGAGTGAAAAAACTGAGCAACCGCCGAGGTAAGCCAAACCACTTCCGCATAATTTACTCCTCAAGTTTTGTCAGACATAGTACAGACAAACAATTCCCTATAGGTA
>JAUQVQ010000275.1:0-3101 GCA_039794725.1 Gloeomargarita sp. HHBFW_bins_162 | reverse complement strand
GCGACCACCGACTGATAATTATCTCCCTTAGGAATCGTCAAACCCTTGACCAAGACCCGCCCGTGCAACGTAATTCCCCCCACTTGACTGGCCGCTGGGGTGCGTTGAATACTGCGCCAAAATTCCGCTTCAGACAGGATCGTGAGTTCCATTGGTAGTCAAAGTCACCTGGTTGATGTACCGTTAATTATCTAATCATTCCTGGGTAACAACGCTGGCGATGACGGGAACGGTTTATCTGGTGGGAGCCGGGCCGGGCGACCCCGGTTTACTCACCCTCAAGGGCAAAACCTTGCTGGAATTGGCGGATGTGGTGGTTTATGATGCCTTGGTCAGTCCCCCCATTCTCGCCCTGATCAACCCCCAGGCGGAGCAGATTTTTGTCGGTAAATACCGGGGTTGGCACAGTTTACCACAAGCCAAAATTACAGAACTCCTGATTGCCAAAGCCCAAGAATATCCAACCGTGGTGCGGCTCAAGGCCGGTGATCCCTTTATTTTTGGGCGAGGCGGGGAAGAGGTGCAGGGGTTGCGCCAAGCCGGGGTTCCGGTTGAAGTCGTACCGGGGATTAGTGCGGGGTTGGCGATGGGGTTTCCCCTGACGCATCGGCAGGTGAGTTCCAGCGTCACGTTGGTTACCGGCCACGAAGCGGTCGAGAAAACTCAGGAATCGGTGAATTGGTCGGCCTTGGCTCAGGGAGCCGATACGCTGGTGATTTATATGGGAATGCACCGATTAGCCCAGATTACGGCGGCTTTGCGGGCGGGGGGACGCCGGGCGGAAACGCCGGTGTGTGTCGTGCAGTGGGGGACATGGCCGCAGGAACGCCGAGTGTACGGGACGCTGGCGACCATTAATGATTTGGTAACTCAGGCGGGGGTGACGGCTCCGGCAATTATCGTCGTTGGTGAGGTGGTGACCCCAGAACCGTTATGATGGGAGCAACCGGCTGATTTGGGGGTGACAGGATGGAATTTCTGGTCATTGCAGTCATTGCTGTCATTGTTATTACGACGGCCATTCGCAACTTGTACTACATTTGCCAACCGAATGAGGTACTCATTTTCGCCGGGACGACGCGGTGGGTGCCTTCGCTGCAACGGCGGGTGGGGTATCGGTTGGTAAAAGGGGGAAGCAGTTTGCGTATGCCCCTTTTTGAGCGGGTGTTGCGCTTGGATTTAACCAATTTAATTATTGAATTAAAAGTATCGGGAGCCTATTCCAAAGGGGGGATTCCCCTCAAGGTGGAAGGGGTGGCGAATATCAAAATTGCCGGGGAAGAACCCGTGATTCACAATGCCATTGAACGGTTATTGGGTAAAAATCGGGAAGAAATTAAACGCCTCGCCAAAGAAACCCTAGAAGGTAATTTACGGGGGGTATTAGCCAGTCTTACCCCCCAACAGGTGAATGAAGATAAATTGGCCTTTGTCCGCAGTTTACAAGACGAAGCGGAAGAGGATTTGGGTAAATTGGGCTTAGTTTTGGATACCCTGCAAATTCAAAACATTTCCGACGATGTGGGCTATTTGGATTCCTTGGGGCGTAAACAACGGGCGGATTTGTTGCGGGATGCCCGGATCGCCGAAGCCCAAGCCCAGTCCCAGGCTGCCATTCAGGCGGCGGAAAACGCCCGGTTAACCATGTTTGCCCAACTGGATTCGGAAATGCAGATTGTCCAGGCCGAGGCTCAGCGGCGGATTCGGGATGCGGTCACCCGCCGGGAAGCCCTGATTGCCGAAACCCAGGCGGAAGTCGGTGCCAAACTCGCCCGTACTCAGGCGGATTTAGCCGTGCAACGAGAGCGGATTGAGCAAGTGCGCCAACAACTCCAAGCCGATGTGGTGGCACCCGCCGAAGCCCAATGTGCCCAGGATATCGAGGCGGCTCAGGCGGCGGCGGCACAGATTATCGAAGATGGGAAAGCCCTGGTGGAAGGGATGCGCCAGTTAGCGGCATCATGGCAACAGGCCGGCCCCCACGCCCGCCAGATTTTCCTCTTGCAAAAACTGGAACCCCTGCTCCAAGCCTTGGCCGATACCGTACCCCAGGTGAAAGTGCAACAGGTGACGGTTTTGGATAGTCATTCCCCGGCGATGGGAACCGTAACTTTTTTAGAACAGGTGCGGGCGGCAACGGGCATTGACCTGAAGCAACTTTTGCCGCGGCAAAACCCTGAACCGCCAGTGCAGTGAACAACCCCTCCCCCTGCTATACTTTGGGGCGACGCGGCAATTTTATCCATCAGTTAATTGGACGCATACCACTGGTTGACCGAGGCCTTAGACACCCTAGAGCGTGCCCACTGGAAGCGGAGCCTCAAGCAGATTACCAGCCGTTCGGGAGCCGTTGTGGAAATCGGCGCGCAGAATGTCCTGAACTTTGCCAGCAATGATTATCTAGGACTGGCGGGTGATCCGCGCTTGGTGCAGGCGGCCACCCGGGCAATGGAAGAGTATGGGGTCGGGGCAACGGGTTCCCGGTTGTTGAGCGGTCATCGGGCCCTGCATCGCAAGTTGGAAATTGGGCTGGCTCGCTGGAAACGCACCGAAGACGCCATGGTATTCAGCAGTGGTTATGGGGCGTGTTTGGGAACCGTAATGGCATTGGTCGGTAGCCCGGATGTGATTTTCCAAGACCAATACAACCACAGTTGCCTGCAACAGGGAGCCAAACTCACTCAAGCAGAAGTGTATAGTTATAATCATAACAATATACAGCATTTGCAGGAACTATTAAAACAATATCGTTCCCAGCACCGGCGGTGTTTGCTTGTGACGGAAACCCTGTTTAGTATGGATGGGGATTGTTGTCCCTTGGCGGAGATTCTGGATTTAGCGGAGCAGTATCATTGCATGGTTTTGGTGGATGAAGCCCACGCCAACGGGGTGTTTGGTCAGAATGGTATGGGGTGGGTACAGGCGACGGGTTGCCAGGGACGGCCGTTGATCCAGGTGGGCAATCTCAGCAAAGCCTTGGGCAGTATGGGAGGCTACGTGGCGGGCAGTCAGGCACTGATTGAATTTCTGCGGCATCGGGCACCCACCTGGGTTTACAGCACCGGGCTATCCATCCCCGATACGGCGGCGGCGGCGATGGC
>JAUQVQ010000274.1:0-3114 GCA_039794725.1 Gloeomargarita sp. HHBFW_bins_162 | reverse complement strand
CAGCAGACTCAAAATCTGCCGGTAGCAATACCTTGCGAGTTCGATTCTCGCTCTGCCCATGACCTGGAATACCGATGGTGCCTAGGTTTTTGCCGACTAAAACCCAGTAGCCTCTGCCATGAGACAACGAACCGATGGGGCCGCCGGGGACACCCTCCACTGTCGGTTCTCTCATGTTTTTATGCGTGAATTTCATGCCTGGGGTCGTTCGGAGGCAATGGACGCAAAAACGACTCGCCAGCTTAGAATAAACATGTAAGCATTGAGTCTGAGCGAGGGTTTTTATGGAAGCACTCACCTACACCGTGTTGCTGGTCGGAGCGTTGGGGGTCATCTTTTTCGCCATCTTCTTCCGGGAGCCTCCCCGTATCAATAGAGAGTAAGTACAGAGTTATTACAAAACATCCCCATAGCCTTGCTCCTTTAACTGGGCGAGGAGTTTTTTGATCTCTTGGGTACGTTCGGCGGCGGCCACAAGAGTTATTTTGCCATCCCGGACGATAATTACATTGTGAATACCTAAGGTTGTCACCAATTCATTGGGGTCGGTGCTGTAAACGGTCACTCCTTGGCTTTCCCAATTGACCGTCTGGGCGGGCAGGGGGTTGTAGGCCAAGCGTTCCAGACTGCGCCAGTCGCCCAAGTCATCCCACGCAAACGTGACCGGCAAGACGAACGCTCGCTGGGTGTGTTCCATGACGGCATAATCAATGCTGATTTTGGGTAATTGACCGTAGGCGGCAACTCCAGATTGCGCCAGTCCTGTGGTAATTGCTGGGGCGTAGTGTTCTAATTCCTGCCACATCACCCCCGCCGGGAAAATAAACATACCACTGTTCCAGCTATACTGCCTGGTGGCGAGCAACTGCACCGCTGTCGCCAGATCGGGTTTTTCGGTAAAGCGCACCACCCGGTAGCCTCCCCCCGTGACCGGTTCTCCCTGCTGGATGTAGCCGTAGCCGGTGGCGGGATGGGTCGGAGTGATCCCCAGCGTGATGATGCCTTGGGTTTGGGTGGCAACGGCAACGGCTTGGGCGAGGGTAGCTTGAAATTGCTCGGTGTCGGGAATCCAATGATCCGCCGGGAAAATGCCGATAACCACCTCATCCCCGTACTGCTGACGTACGGTTTGGGTAATCCAGGCGACGGCGGGGGCGGTATCCCGAGGCTCCGGTTCCCCCAAAATCCGCTCCGGGGGCAAATCGGGCAAATGTTCCTGCACCAACGGCACGAGGCTGGCACGGGTAACCACCCACACCTCCCCCTGCGGTAAACGAGCCGCAGTATTCTGGAGTAAACTTTGACCACTGCCGTCGAGGCATAAAAATTGCTTGGGCTTGTCCAACCGGCTCAGCGGCCAGAACCGTTCTCCTTTGCCCCCGGCCAAAATCACAGGTATAAAGTGCGTCATGGTGATCCCCAAGGTGCCAACGCCGTTAGCCTATCACAGGTTTAGATGAGGCGAAACCGTTTGAGGACATCGGTTAATTCGGCGTTTAATGCTTTCTCTAAATCCGCTTCATTTTTGGGCATCAGGCGCAATTCATCGCTGATACTAAACGGGAAAATTGCCTCTTGAATCGAGGCTTCCGGGGCCGGCCATTCGACTAATTTAATTTGATAGGGTTTTTTGGAAACCAGGGCATACCCCACTTCTAAACAGACATTGGGGCTGGGAAAACCCTTGCCCTGCACGCTGGTAATCAAGGTGGTATCGGCAATCACGATCAACGACTGGCGAATCAACCGCCGCACATCCGTATCCAAACGTACCGTACCATCGGGGAGGCGCTGGGGGCGTTCAATGCGGATTTTTTGCCCCAAGCGGTAGGTCGTGCGAATTTGAGCAACCGTGTGTTCCAACGCCTGCCCAATGTGGGTGCTGGCTTCCGGGTATTCCGTTTGATAGCTGAAAAAAATTAATGGGGGTGAAGCGGGGGGGGCTTCGGCACGCACGAGATAGATTTCCCGGCTGACCAAATCCATGTTGGCTAATTCATACGTGCCGCTCCCTTCCACGTAAAATTCCACCTTTTCCCCGGCCAAAAAGGTGCGAAACCATTCCGCCTGATGCACGGTTTCGGCATCATCCACAAAAAAGCCCCGGAACGCGGCCTTCAGCAGACTTTTTTTACTCAACCGCAGGGTCGGGGGCAACGCCTCCACATCCTCCGGGAGCAAAGGCCGATCCAGATGCCAGGCTTTGACAATCAACATAGGGGGAGCCGCTGGGGTGTTCCACAAATACCAAGAACCGTTGCGACCGTCAACTCCCCTGCCGTTGCGATGCCAGCGCCAGTTGGTACAAGGTACGGCGGGGTAAACCAGTCGTTTCGGCTAACTGTCGGGCAATTTCCCCACACCCTAACCCCGTCGCCAGCAACCGTTCAATTTCCGTTACGACATCAGCGGCGTTCACTGGTGATGCGGTTGCGCCACTCACCAACAGGGTAATTTCTCCCTTGGGGGGCTGGTGCTCAAAATGCGCCTGCGCCTGGGCTAACGTGCCCCGCCAAAATTCCTCGTACAGTTTGGTCAATTCCCGTGCCACCACCGCCGAGCGTTCCCCGCCCAGCACCGTAACCATATCGGTTAAACTCGCCACCAAGCGATGGGGAGCTTCATAAAAAATTAACGTTGCTTGTATATCCTTAATTTCCAGTAACCTCTGTTGGCGAGCCGTCCGTTTCGGGGGCAAAAATCCCAGAAACAAAAACGCTTCGGTGGCTAACCCACTGGCGCACAGAGCCGTAACAGCGGCATTAGCTCCGGGAATGGGAATCACCGGGATATTGACCGCTAAACAGGCGTTCACCAGCTCGGTGCCGGGGTCGCTAATCCCCGGAATCCCGGCATCACTCACCAGGGCAATCTGTTCCCCCCGGTGCAGTCGTTGTACTAACTCTCCCTGGCGTTCCCGGCGGTTGTGGTGGTGGTAGCTGATCTGGGGCGTGGTAATGCCAAAGTGCTGCAATAATTTCCCCGTGTGGCGGGTATCTTCGGCGGCAATCAGGTCAACCTCCCGGAGAATCCGCACCGCCCGGAAGGTCATATCTTCTAAATTGCCAATCGGGGTGGCGACCAGGTACAACCGCCCCCTAGCGGCTGGGTTCA
>JAUQVQ010000273.1:0-3152 GCA_039794725.1 Gloeomargarita sp. HHBFW_bins_162 | reverse complement strand
GCAGTACGAAGTCATTGTTGTGGATGATGGCTCGACGGATGATACCCTGTCTTGGCTGACGGCACATCGTCCGCAATTACCCCATGTCATCTGTCTGCAACAGGATCACCAAGGGCCTGCCGCCGCCCGGAATTTGGGGGTTGCTCACGCCCAGGGGGACACGATTGTATTTATTGACAGTGATTTGGTGGTAACTCCGGTATTTCTGCGTTCCCATGCGGAAAAATTACGCGCATCCTATGTGAAATTCGGCAACCAACAGTGTTTTACCTATGGGCGGGTGGTGAATACGGCCAACTTTGATGACCCCACGAGTGAACCCTTCAAAATTACCGATAGGTCCCGTGCCTTTTTTGCGACCGGCAATGTTGCCATCGCTAAATCCTGGTTGCAATTAGCAGGGGGATTTGATACGGATTTTCAGTTCTATGGGTGGGAAGATTTAGAATTAGGTGTGCGGTTGAAAAAATTAGGTTTAGTGCTTATTCCCTGCCCCGAAGCCGTTGGTTATCATTGGCATCCCCCCTTTGAGTTGGCGCATATTCCTAATCTGATTGATAAAGAAATTCAACGGGCACGTATGGGTGTTTTATTCTACCGAAAACATCCCACTTGGGAAGTGCGGTTAATGATTCAAATGACCTGGCTCCATCGGATTTTATGGGGAGTTTTATCCCTGGGGGGATTACTGAATGAACATACCCTAGCGCCGTTAATGCAAATGTTAATTGACCGGGGGCAATCCCAATGGGCATGGGAAATTTCCCGGATTTTTCTGAATCAGTATAATGTTCAAGCAGTGTATGCTGCTTATCGAGAATGGCAGTTAGCTGAAGCCAAATGACTATTTACTTCTATCAGGTGGATCAACCCTACGGGTATTTATCGAATTTTTCCCCCCACCCTATTAGGTTAGATGGACACACTTGGCCGACTGTTGAACATTATTATCAAGCGCAAAAATTTGTTGGTACTCCAGACGAATATCTAGTTGCAAAAATTCGGCAACTGCCTACGCCGATGTTGGCGGCACAAACGGGTAGAAATCCCCAATATAAACGCCGCCCTGATTGGGAAGCCATTAAACGAGATGTGATGCTCAAAGCTGTTCGCTGTAAATTTACAACCCACCCCGATTTAACCCGATTGCTCCTCGCCACCGGGACAGAAGAATTGGTCGAAAATTCACCGATTGATACCTACTGGGGTTGTGGCCCCAATGGTACGGGATGGAATCACTTGGGTAAAATTCTTATGCAGGTGCGGCAGGAATTGGCGAAGCAGAATTGAGGGCAGCATTCAATACTTCTGTGCACTCGACAACTGATTTTTTTTGCTTCATCACTGCAACCAGAGCCAGATAAGCTGGCCAATGATTGTGTAATAATTGCCGAGCCTCCCGATAGGCCGCCCGCAGTCGCCACGCCCGTTCCGTTGGTGGGAAACAAGCAAGTAGATATTCGGCCTGTTGTTGATCCGTTGCGCCCCCCTGCGCTTGCCCGTACACTAACTCCTCTGCGGCCATCCCCGCCAACCACAGCACCGGACACCGGGGGAGCAATTCAGGAGTAATAGCACCAAACCGTACTCCCGCCTCCCCAGGCGGATAGCCCCGCCGCCAACTGCTCCAGGCATCGAGGGTATAATCTTCGATGGGAATCCCCATCAGGTGTGCGACCAGAAAATGCCCCGCTTCGTGGTGAATGACCCGCGCCTGTGCCCCCGGCCAGCAATGCAACAGCAGGGTTAGCCCCTGGGACTGCCATACCCACGCATCTGCCGTCGCTAACCCCAAAAGCACGAACGCACTCCCTGCAATCAAACCCACCGGTATGTGTAGTAATGGCGCCAATAATGCCGTTATGGTGAGGATAAAAACAGTAATTGCGATGAGATTTACCTGCCGTTCGTCCATATTAATTAACGCTCCTCTTTCACTTCTTCAGCGTGCACATCTACGACTGTTCCCTCTTGCGGTCTAGGGGTGTTTTGTGGCGGTTCTCGGTGGAATAGGTTTGTTAATTCTCCCACTAAAATCGCCATCAAAATCCCATCATCAATCCAACCTAAAAAGGGCAAAACATCCGGGGAAATATCCAGCGGACTAATTAAGTACAAAAGGGAACCCAACACCAGCAACCACCGATAGGGGGAGTAACGCAGAGTGTCACGGTACCACCGATAAAAACCAGCGAGGGGATTCACAGAAATTGCGAAATTGAAATTTAAGAAATTGTTACCATCCCTAGTTTAGTCTGCGCCTGGGAATGGTGCCTACTCCCCAACCTTTCCATTGCACTGGGCAACCTCCATAGCAATCCCTTTTGAATTGGCAACAAGGGTCGCAGGGGCATTGCGCCTGTATTTGGTTCTTGCTTTCTTCTTTGTTCTTGAAGGCACCTCTAAAAATTGGTGATTAGCAGTCGCAGGGGGGCACCCCCCGTCTTTAGTTCTCTGTAATCTCTAATCTCTAGATTCTGGCCAAGGGATTCTTTGTCCGATTGAATAAATAGAGGTTCCCTTGAATCTTTTAGGATTGCTATAACGATTCACCATTACTCCAACGCCA
The DNA here is from genome assembly GCA_039794725.1 of Gloeomargarita sp. HHBFW_bins_162. Taxonomy (GTDB): domain Bacteria; phylum Cyanobacteriota; class Cyanobacteriia; order Gloeomargaritales; family Gloeomargaritaceae; genus Gloeomargarita. Next base: position 583 of record JAUQVQ010000273.1, on the reverse strand, counting down.
AGGTCTGCATTAGCCAAAAGCCAGCTAATGTTTCCGCTTGGGGGGAGGATGGGATGGCGAGAAAATGCACCCCCTGCGCCTGGGTTTGGGCGGTGTGAAATTCCGTTGCTCCTGAATTTTTGCGGCTAAAGAGCCAGCGTTCCTCAATGCCGGTTTCTAAAATCACCTGCTCTCCCTCCACTTGAATGCCCGCCAGTTCACACCCACTCATCCAGGCGGCGAGGGCTTGGGCACGGGGCGAGTAAATAATTAACCCCGGAATTGGCGTGTTATCCGGCAGGTCAATGTACTGCACAGGTAATAATTCCCCGAAATCAGCCCATTCTGACCCCTCCGAGCGAATTTCTCCCCATAAGAGGGTACTCCACGCCCACTGTTGTCCCCGCAGGGCTTCTGGTAGGGGTTTGGGCGCAACCGGCACACTTGGGGGTGGGGGAGCGGCCAGGGGTTGAAAGCCGGGCATTTGACTGTACACCGTCCGCCAGCGTTTCCCCAACCAGTAAGCCAAAGCCACCACCCGGCGGCTGGGCAAGACCGTCACCCGCAGCCCTTCACAGGCGCGGTTCAGCATCGGCAACATGGG
>JAUQVQ010000272.1:0-3153 GCA_039794725.1 Gloeomargarita sp. HHBFW_bins_162 | reverse complement strand
GATCATATTGATTTTCAGTGCAATTTACTGCTTGGGGGACAAGTTCATGGCGATGAACCGGGATTATTTCTCATCTATCCCCAGGGAAATTGCATTCATGCCACCCCGGAAACCCCCTTTTTACAAATTGGCGAAACCAAGTACGGTAAACCGATTTTAGACCGCACGTTAACCTACCATACGTCTTTGGAAGCGGCGGCCAAATGTGCCTTACTGTCCATTGATTCCACCATGAAATCGAATATCTCGGTTGGGCCACCCATTCATTTGGTGCGTTATGAGCGGGATAGTTTTCATCTCAATCATTGGTTGGAATTGCGCTTAGGCGACCCCTATTTATTACAAATGCGCCGCTCCTGGGAACAATCTCTGAAAGAGGCGTTTGCCCAAATCCCTGATCCCCATTGGCACAGCGGTTTCAAGAATAGTGGGAAATCCCCCCACCCTACATCAAGCCCACCAGATGAAGTGGCCCCCAGCCCGTAATCATCTCCACCAACAAGGCCATAAAGCCCAACATGGCCAGGCGACCATTCCACACCTCCGCTGTCGGGGTTAATCCCCACTGCCACCGTTCCTGCGGATAAATTTTCACGGGTTTTTGGATGTTAATCACCTGATTCAACAGAACCGGCGGGGCTGTACTGGCTTGGATCACCGCTTCGGCTAAATCCTGAATAAAGCGAGGATGGGTATTCAAGGCGGGCACCCGGTGAAAATGAATAATGCCGCTTTGGTGTGCCAATTCCCGATATTCCATATCAATTTCTTGTAAAGTCTCAATATGTTCTGATACAAAGCTGATGGGAATGACCAATAAATCGCGCACTCCCGCTGCCCCCAATTCAGGAATCACATCTTCTGTGTAGGGTTTTAACCATTCCACCGGCCCCACCCGACTCTGATAGGTCAAGGTATGGGCATTGGGACGGTTCAATGCGTTCACAATCAAATCCACACAGGCTTCAATCTGTTCCTGATAGGGGTCGCCATCTTTATCCACATAACTGCGGGGCACCCCGTGGGCACTAAAAAGGAGATGCACATGCTCCGGTGCAGGCAAACGATCCAGCGTCTGGCGAATCAAATCCACCATCGCCTCGATGTACCCCGGTCGCTGATACCAGTAGGGAATGACCGTATGCTCAATCTGAGCCAGATAAGTTCCCGCCTGCCGCAAACGCTCCAACAGCCGTAAACTCGAACCACTTGTACTAATAGAATACTGCGGATATAACGGCAAAATGACCAATTTTTCGATGCCATCCTGTTCGATTTGTGCCAGAGCTTCTTCCGTAAACGGGTGCCAGTAGCGCATCCCAATATAAATCCGAGCCGGGTGTCCCTGCTGGTGCAAGGCTTGGCTGAGTGCCTGGGCTTGTTGTTCGGTAATCTGGCGAATCGGCGACCCCCCCCCAATCTGGCGATAGTTTTCCCGGGAACGGCGGTGCCGCATGGTGGCAATGCACCAGGCCAAGGGTTTTTGGAGCCAGGGGAAGGGCAGACGGATAATTTCGGGGTCGGCAAACAGGTTATACAGGAACGGGCGCACATCGTCCAACCGCTCCGGCCCCCCTAGATTCAACAGCAACACGCCCAGACGATGGCTCACGATCCTTTCCCCAGTCTTGACAATTTTTACATTTATTTAAGTTTAGCTTAATTTTCTGGGTCTGCTCGGTCACAGGCATTACCACCGCAACTAAGCTGCCCGATTGACGCGATATTTCGAGGACAACCAAACATGGGGGCGCTCCAATTCAAAAGGGAGTGCGAGACAACCAACCGGGGTCATCCTCTGGCCACCAACCGTTGATAGGCGGGACTTTGGCTCCAGCGGTCAATTTCCTGTGCCCGCAACACCGGCAAAGGATGGGTCAAGGGCAGAGTCCGGGTCGTTTTGAGCCAATTCCACCCCTGTTGGTCGTAGGCACGGGCTTGCGCCAGAAAGGCCTGGGGATTCAACTGAGATGCCAACTGGGGTGACCCCCCCGCCAATTTCATCAGCACACTGATCACTACCTCCGCCTCCTGTGCCACCAACAATGCCGCCCGGTCGCAACTCAACTCCGCACAGCGCAACCATTGCAGCAGAGAGGTCTGCAAGCCTTGTGCCAGCCACAACCCCCAGGTGGGAATCTGCGCTATCCCCAACACCAGCAAATTCGCCAGGGTTAAATACACCCCATGTTCGCACTTCAAATGCCCCAATTCATGAGCGATCACCGCCTGAATCTCCGCAGGGGTCAACAGTTCAATCAAACTGGTATGCAAAACAATAAACGGTTTATCCCCTCGAATTGCCAACGTGTAGGCATTGGGTTGGGGATGCTGACGGACGTAGAGTTGCGGTACATCTATATCCAGTATTTGACCAGCTTCTTGCAGTAAATCGTACAGCCACGGCAGTTGGGTTTCACTCACGTGTACCCCGGTCATCATATTTTCCAGGTAGAACCATTCCTGCGCCGCTGTCCCCAGTGTTAAGCGGATCAAGCCGTCTAAACCGGGAACCTGTTGGAGCGCTTGAGTGGCTTCTTGATCCCAGGGGTGACGAAATTGGTCTGCCCTCAACCCCAGTAACCGTCGTTTTTCGCCCACAATAACGGGTATCGTTTGCCAGTAAAAAAACAATCTTATTCAAGGATACCTCTATATTATTCAAACGGCCAAAGGGTCTCTGGGTAAAAATCCGGAAATTCCGACGGGGGCAATGCCCCGCCAACTCCTGCCAACGTAAACGCGATTGCTAACGTGGTTACTAATAGGCACCTCTAAAAATTGTGAGTTAGCGGTCGCAGGGGGGCACCCCCCGCCGTTGGTTCTCTGTAATCTCTGGATTCTAGTTGAGAGATTAGACCTCTTGCATAATTCTTAAGTTGTCATATTCACCCTCACCCCCTGCCCCTCTCCCATCAAGGGAGAGGGGAGAAAATTCCAAACGGGGCTACGCCCTGCGACCCTGGTTTCATATTCAAAAAGAACTGCTATATTCACCCTCACCCCCTGCCCCTCTCCCATCAAGGGAGAGGGGAAAAAACCAAAACGGGGCTACGCCCTGCGACCCTGGTTTCATATTCAAAAAGAACTGCTATATTCACCCTCACCCCCTGCCCCTCTCCCATCAAGGGAGGGAGGAAAAAACCAAAACGG
>JAUQVQ010000271.1:0-3153 GCA_039794725.1 Gloeomargarita sp. HHBFW_bins_162 | reverse complement strand
CCTTTCCCCATTGTCAGGTGGGGGTGGTGTTGAACGTGTCCGATGACCACCTGGGCAGTTACGACATTGACACCCTGGAGCAAATGGCCTCGGTGAAAAGCGTGGTGGCGGAGGTGGTGCATCCGACAGGGCTGGCGGTGTTGAACGCCGAGGATGAGTTGGTGGCGGCGATGGCGCAACGGGTCAAAGGTACGGTCGCCTATTTCAGCCTCAACCCGGAACAGCCGGTATTTCAGGAGCATCGGCAACGGGGCGGCTTGGGGGCAACGGTGCTCAACGGGGAAATTACGGTGCTTGATGGTGAAAAAACCTTACCCGTCGTGCCCGTGCAGGAGGTGCCGTTGACCCTGGGGGGGACGGTGCGGTTTATGATTGCCAACGCCCTGGCCGCCACCCTGGCCGCCTACCGGATGGGGGTTAATGTCAGCCAACTGGCCGAAGGGTTACGCACCTTTACCGCTTCGGTGGAGCAAACCCCAGGCCGCATGAATCTGCTGGCGGTGCGGGATTTTCATGTGTTGATTGACTATGCCCACAATCCGCACGGGTATCGGGCGGTGGGGGAATTTGTCCAGCACTGGCAAAAAGGGGAACGCATTGGGGTGATCGGGGCACCGGGCGACCGGCGGGATGAGGATTTGCGGGAAATGGGGCGCATCTCGGCGCAGTTGTTTGACCGGGTAATTATCAAAGAAGACGACGACACCCGGGGGCGCCGACGGGGAGAGGCCGCCGCATGGTTGCAAACCGGGGTCGAAGAAACAGTGGCTCATCGTATTTTTCAGGTGATTTTGGATGAAACCGAGGCGATTCAAACTGCATTAAAACAGGCAAAAACAGGAGATTTAGTCGTGATTTTTCCCGAAAGTGTGAAACGAACCTTGCACTTAGTTACAGAGGCACAATCTCGGTGAACGCGGGGGAATTTCGCTCTGGATTTGTCGCCTTGGTAGGCCGACCCAATGTGGGTAAATCAACGTTATTAAATTACTTAGTCGGTCAAAAAATTGCCATTACTTCACCCGTTGCCCAAACCACGCGCAATCGTCTGCGGGGCATTGTCACGCTTCCCCAAGGGCAAATTATTCTGGTGGATACGCCCGGTATTCACAAACCCCACCATCGCCTGGGAGAAATTTTAGTAAAAAACGCCCAAACCCTGGTGAAGTCAGTGGATGTGGTTTTATTTCTCGTAGATGGCAGTCAACCGGCGGGGAGTGGGGATGCCTTTATTGCCGAGTGGTTAAAAACCCAAAAAACGCCCGTACTCTTGGGCTTAAATAAACAGGATTTAGCTCCCCCCCAGCACATCGAAACCATCACCCAAAGTTATCACCATCTCTTGCCCTCAGCGCCCTTGGTTCGCTTTTCTGCTGTGACCGGCCAGGGCATTCCCGAACTGCAAGAACAGTTACTGCAATCGTTGCCCCCAGGGCCGTGTTACTACCCACCGGACATGGTCACGGATCAGCCGGAACGGTTTATCATGGCGGAACTGATCCGAGAGCAAATTTTGCACCTCACCCGGGATGAAGTGCCCCATGCGGTCGCCGTTGTCATTGACAAAGTAGAAGAAACCCCCAAAATTACCCGCATCTACGCCACCATTATCGTGGAACGCCCGTCCCAAAAAGCCATCATCATCGGGCACGATGGGCAAATGCTCAAAACCATTGGCACGCTGGCGCGGCAAGAAATGCAAAAATTGGTGAGCGGCCCGGTTTATCTGGAATTGTTTGTGAAAGTAGAACCGAAATGGCGACAGACCCCCTACCTACTCCGGGATTTAGGCTACCGGCTGGAGTCCTGACCCCCCCGACTGGCAATATCATGCTCCGCCAGGTACGCCTGCTCGACCCCGTGGGACAACGGGATGAGATCACCGATGTTTGTATCCAAAATGGGGTGATTACTGCTGTAGGTTCCCAATTACCAACCCCAGAAGGCGTAACCGAATATCCCGCCCAGGAGTGTATTTTGGGGGCAGGGTTAGTGGATGTGTACAGTCAAAGTAGTGAACCGGGCTACGAAGGGCGAGAAACCCTAGCACAGTTGATCGAGCAAGCCATCACCGGCGGTTTTACCCAGTTAACCCTACTTCCAGGCACGCAACCGGCGGTGGATCGGGGGGCAGTGGGGGAATGGTGGCATCAACGTCAGGCGGAAATTCCCCTCAAACTGGGCTTGTGGGGGGCATTAACCCAAAATTTACAGGGCGAACAGATGGCAGAACTAGCCGAATTGCACCGGGCGGGGGTGGTGGGCTTTAGCGATGGGCAACCGATTGCGAATCTGGGGTTACTGCACCAACTTCTCATTTACGCCCAACCTTGGGGGAAACCCATTGCCCTATGGCCGTGTGATGTTCGGGTGAATCCTGTGGGGGTGGCTCGTTCGGGGGTGTGGAGTTTAACTCTAGGACTGCCCGATGTCCCCCCAGCGGCGGAAACGGCGGCTCTGACCGGCATTTTGGAATTGGTAGCTGCCGTCCCCACGCCGGTGCATCTGATGCGGATTTCTACCCAACGCAGTGTCGCATTGCTGACCCAAGCGAAAGAGGCAGGATTACCCATCACCGCCAGTACAACGTGGGCACATTTGCTGTGGGATAGTAGCCATTTGCGGGAATACAACCCCTACCTGCGCTTTGACCCTCCCTTGGGCAACCCGGAAGACCGCCAGGCGTTGATTCAGGGGGTGAAAACCGGCGTGATTGATGCGATTGCCGTTGACCATCAGGCCTACACCTACGAAGAAAAAACCGTGCCTTTTGCACTGGCTCCCCCGCGTCTGGCGGGTTTGGCGGGAGCGTTGAGCTATTTGTGGGCGGGGTTGGTGACACCCGGGCATCTCACGGCGGGGGAACTGTGGCAAGCTATTACTACAAAAGCATTAAATTGTCTGGGGATAAAACCATTACCAATTACACCGGGACAGCCGACCGCATTAACTTTATTTGCGCCTGAAGATACACCCACGCTGAAACTTCCCTTACCCGGTTCCCCCCAAGGGCGGGTGCGTTGGGTACTCATTTCCTAGTCAGTAAAGGTTTCAAAAGTCACGCCGCATGGACGTTGAAACTCTGACGGACTCAACTAAGTCAGCGAAGATTCAAAAGGGCACCTCTAAAAATTGGTGATTAGCGGTCGCAGG
>JAUQVQ010000270.1:0-3168 GCA_039794725.1 Gloeomargarita sp. HHBFW_bins_162 | reverse complement strand
CACCAGCACCATTGCCCAAGTGTTACATAGTGTTGCCCAGGGGCAGGCCGATTATGGGGTTGTCCCGGTGGAAAATTCCCTGGAAGGGAGTGTGACGACAACGTTAGATTTACTCTGGCAGTTGCCCAATTTGTACATCCAACAGGGGTTAATCCTGCCCATTTCCCACGCGTTGATTAGCTATTGTGCTGAGATTAGTCAAATTCAGCGGGTGTACTCCCATCCGCAGGCGTTAGGGCAATGTCAGTACTGGTTGGAGCAACATTTACCCCAGATTCCCTGGTTGCCCACCCGTTCCACCAGCGAAGCCTTGCAGTACGTGCAACGGGAACCCCAGGCGGCGGCGATTGCTTCCCCCCGGGCGGCGCAGTTGGTGAATGTGCCGATTGTGGCCGAGGATTTGGCCGCCGATAATCTCACCCGGTTTTGGGTGATCGGTTCCGGGTTTCAGCGGGAGGGGACGCACACCACCGTTGCGTTTAGTGTGCCGGAAAATGCCCCCGGAGCCTTGGTGCAGGCCTTGACCCACTTTGCGAGGCGAAACATTAACCTAAGCCGGATTGAATCCCGTCCCACCCGCCGTTCCCTGGGGGAATACTTTTTTTCCGTAGATTTAGAGGGGGCGCAGACCCAACCCCAGATCGCGCAAGCCCTCCAGGCACTTCAGGAAAAAACCAGTCGCCTGTGTAATTACGGTAGTTATACAATCACTTCGGTAGTTATTCCGGCAGATAGTCTAGGGTAAGTTACACTGGGATTAACGCAATTTCAGTACGCAATCCATGGGGGGCATTCGTCGCGGGTTGAGTTTGCTGGTGCTGTTGGTGGGGGCGTGGTGGCTGTTGACCACTCTGCCGGTTTTTGCTCAGCAACGTCCCATACCCCAATTGTTCTCTCGGCGGGCTTCAGCAGTGGTGGTGGATGGTCGCCCCCTATTTGAAGTGCGAGATTCGGGGACTTTGCGGGGGGTGGAGCGGGCGGATGCGGTCAATCGCTTGCTGGCTCAGGAAATTCAACAACGTCAGGCCAATCCCAACCGGCCTTCAGTCGTAAGCATTGTCAAAGATGCCAGCACCGACCAGTTAACGTTGCGGTTGAATGACCAGCATTTGTTAACCATTACCAGTGCGGATGTGGGCGGGGAACGGAGTCCCCAAGTACAGGCAGAAATCTGGAAACGAGAAATTGAATACGCCTTAAAGCAAGCCGAAAACGAGCGGCAACCCAAGTACCGTTCACAAGCATTACTTTTTACAGCGGTCGTCCTTCTACTCGCAGTCATAGGACATGTGGGATTGGGGTGGGCTCGTCGGGCCTTTGTCCGTTATCTCACCCGCATGGTGCATACGACGGCGCCGCATTTGGAAGGGACGTTGCGCTTGATTAGCCAAATGGCCTTTGTGGGGATGCAAACCGGTCTCTGGTTGGCGGTTTTTATTTATACGACGGATTTGTTCCCGGTGAGCCGCAGTGCCCGTTATTACTTGATCCGTTCCCTGGTGGTGGGGTTGACCACGTCCATTGTCACGTTGGGAGAACGGGGGTATTCGGTACTCGATTTGTTAGTCCTGGTTTTCCTATTTATTTTGCTGTGGATTCTGTCGGGAACGGTGGCAGGGCTACTCAAATCTCGGGTACTGCAGGTGGCGGGAGCCGACCAACGGGTGCGGGAATTGATCTCGGTATTTACCCGTTATATTTTGGTGCTGTTGGGGTCAATTATCCTATTACAAATTTGGGGTTTAGATGTCAGTTCTCTCACCCTTTTAGCCAGCGTCCTGGGGGTGGGGATTGGGTTTGGGTTGCAAAATACAGCGAATAACTTTGTGAGTGGTTTAATTATTACTCTGGAACGTCCGATTCAGGTGGGAGATTTTATCAACGTAGGGGATTTACAAGGCACGGTTGAACGCATTGGTACTCGCACCACCGAGATTCGCACCTTGGATCGGGTCTCCATTATTGTGCCCAATTCCCGTTTTGTGGATAACCAAGTCATTAATTGGAGTTTAGGAAATCCGGTTTCTCGTCTGCACCTGCCGGTGGGGGTAGCCTATGGTTCTCCGGTGGAAACCGTCCGCACGGCTCTATTGGAAGCGGCTCGCCGTCATCCCGATGTGTTGGCTAATCCCGCTCCCCAGGTGTGGTTAATCAACTTTGGAGACAGTGCCATTATGTTCGACTTACTGGTGTGGATTTGTGAACCCCGCGAGCAATTTCGCATCAAAAGTGACTTGTACTACAAAGTCGTGGAAAGTTTAGAAAAATATAATATCACTATTCCTTTTCCGCAACGGGATATTCATATTCCAGGGCTAGAACAAGCGATGCAACATTGGGTACAAAAAAATCTAGGAGAATCTCGCAATAGTCAACCAGAAGTCAATAATCTAGCCTAAATTTGGGTGGCAATTATGTCAGAACAAATGGATTTATTTCAGTTACTTACCCCCCCTGCCCCAGCTTCAGCAGAACCTGAACCCTACCCCACAGGGGGTATTTATAATAATCTGGCAGAATTAACCGCCGCTTGTCTCGTCTGTCAAAAATGTGGTTTAGCCGCCGCTCGTACCCACGTGGTGGTCAGTCGGGGCAATCCCCATGCACCGTTGATGATTATTGGGGAAGGACCAGGGCAACAGGAAGATGAAACCGGGTTACCCTTTGTGGGGCGGGCGGGGCAATTGTTGGATAAAATTCTCGCTTCAGTTCATCTTGACCCGGAACGGGATGTGTATATTTGCAATGTGGTGAAATGCCGTCCACCGGGCAACCGCAACCCGGAACCTGATGAAGTTTCTGCGTGTAAACCCTATTTATTAGAGCAAATTCGTTTGGTAAATCCCAAAATTATTCTATTAACCGGAGCGGTAGCGGTGCAGGCGATTTTGGGGGACAAACGGGGCATTACCAAAATCCGGGGGCAATGGTTTACCTGGCAGGGCTATGATTGTATGCCGGTGTTGCACCCTGCCTATCTGTTGCGCAACCCCTCACGGGATGTCGGTAGCCCTAAATGGCTCATGTGGCAGGACATTCAGGCGGTGCGAGCGAAATTGGATGCCCTGAGTAGCAATGAAGATTACCAGAACGGGGGCTAGGCTCCTGCAACCCTTCTCACTCAAGGGCACCTCTAAAAATCGTAAATTAACGCCAGTTCGGGTTAAG
>JAUQVQ010000269.1:0-3170 GCA_039794725.1 Gloeomargarita sp. HHBFW_bins_162 | reverse complement strand
ATGAAAAAACTCTATCAATTGCCAGAATCGTCACCTCGGAAAGCATTAGATACTCTCAGCGAATCCTGGCGACCGTGGCGAGCAGTAGCGGCTCGTTTGTTGTGGCAATACTACCTAAAATGTATGCGTTCACACGGCAATTCTAAATCATTATAGGACACCTCTATTTATTGAAGCCAAGGGGAGATTCTCTTGCCAGAATGCCCGAATTACGGAGAACCAGAGACGGGGGCTGCGCCCCTGCGACCGCTCATCACCAATTTTTAGAGGTGCCCTTGAGAGCCAATAAATTTAAGAGAACCAGAGACGGGGGCTGCGCCCCTGCGACTGCTCATCACCAATTTTTAGAGGTGTCCTTGAGAGCCAATAAATTTAAGAGAACCAAAGACGGGGGCTGCGCCCCTGCGACCGCTAATCATGAATTAATAGAGGTTCCCTTTATTCAATTCGGACAAAGAATCCTTGAGCCAGAATCCAGAAATTACAGAGAACTAAAGACGGGAGCTGCGCCCCTGCGACCGCTCATCACCAATTTTTAGAGGTGCCCTTGAGAGCCAATAAATTTAAGAGAACCAGAGACGGGGGCTGCGCCCCTGCGACTGCTCATCACCAGTTTTTAGAGGTGTCCTTGAGAGCCAATAAATTTAAGAGAACCAAAGACGGGGGCTACGCCCCTGCGACCGCAATTATGAATTAAGGGAACCTCTATTTATTCAATTCGGACAAAGAATCCTTGAGCCAGAATCCAGAAATTACAGAGAACTAAAGACGGGAGCTGCGCCCCTGCGACCGCTCATCACCAATTTTTAGAGGTGCCCTTGAGAGCCAATAAATTTAAGAGAACCAAAGACGGGAGCTGCGCCCCTGCGACCGCAATTATGAATTAATAGAAGTTCCCTATAGCAATCCTGAAAGATTCGAGAACAAAGAAGCGAGAAAGAACCAAATACCGGGGCTACGCCCCTGCGACCCTTGTTCTAAATTCACAAGGAATTGTTATATTAAAGTCAGTCATTTTTGGTGAGGTTGGGGGAATGCCGACACCTGAATCACCGTTGCAACGCTGGTTGCCTTTGGTAGCACGGGTGTTTTTATCGGCGATTTTCATCCGTTCAGGGATTACCAAGATGCTCAACCCCAGTGGCACGCAAGCGTACATGGAGAAATTTCAAGTTCCGGGGGTGTTGCTCGTCCCGACTATTGTGGTTTTATTGGTGGGTGGATTATCGGTTTTGTTAGGCTATAAAGCCCGCTGGGGAGCGGCGTTGTTGATTGGTTTTTTGATTCCGGCGACGTTGATTTTCCATACGGATTTTAGCCAGAATATCGAGGTAATTCAATTTTGGAAAAATCTGGCCTTGATGGGTGGGTTGCTGTTGGTGGTGGCATACGGTTCTGGTTCATGGAGTTTGTCGGGTGATTCTCGCTCGTAAAGTGTAAAACGGGTTAACATAGATATTAGATTTCATTGCTAACGAACGGTGCTCCAGCCGATTGCCATTGCCAGTTTACTACGCTTGCCGGAACGGAAATTGACCCTGGCGGTGCGGGAGAAATTGCCGGATTTACCCTTACTAACCCCCGTTCAAGGCGAGATTGAGATTCATCACCAGGGGACGTGTATTCAGGTGACCGCCCGTGTTCAGGCTATTGTCACCCTCACCTGTCGCCGTTGTCTGTGCCAGTTCAATGACCGTTTGCCGGTGCAGGTGTCGGAAGTGATTTGGCTGGATGCGACCAAGAGTGACCCGAAGGCGTGGCCGTTGGAGCAGGAGGTGCCCCTGGCGGATTTGATGGAGTATTTGCCGCCGGATGGGTGGTTGGATGTGGGGCAGTGGTTGTATGAACAAATCTCCCTGGCGTTGCCCAGTCATCCCTTGTGCCGGGCGGATTGCCGGTTGGATTGGGAGCCGGAGGAAGCCTCCCCCCTTGACCCCCGGTGGGCGAGTTTGACGCAGTTTGACCCGTTGGGATAGGTATGGATTTTGCCCAGGAGTTGGGAGTCCTGATCCGGGCACGGTACCCCTTCATCTACGTGCCGACGGCGGAGGAGGAGCGGGTCGAGGGGGTGTTGACCCAGGTGGCGCGGGCGTTGGGGCAGTGGGGGGTCTATCTGTGGGATTTTGTCGAGGGGATTCAGGGTAATCCCAATGACCAGGGGTTTGCCCGTCGGAATCCTCTGCAAGCGTTGGAATTTCTGGATAAATTGCCGCCCCATGTACCGGCGTTGTTGGTCTTGCGGGATTTTCACCGTTTTTTCGAGGATGTGGCGGTGGGGCGTAAGTTGCGGAATTTGAACCGTATATTGAAAGCGCAACCCAAAAGTGTGATTTTTCTCGCCCCGGACGTGCGTTTACCCACCGAATTGCAGGAAATCGTCACGGTTCTGCCCTTTAGTTTGCCCACAGCGGCGGAATTGCGCCAAGAATTAAAAACCATTCTCCAAAGTGTGAATCAATCCTTGGAACCGGCGGTACTAGACGATTTAGTGCGTGCCTGTCAGGGGTTGTCCTTAGAACGGATGCAGCGGGTGGTGGGGCGGGCGTTGGCACTCCAGGGTAAATTAACGGCGCAGGATGTGGATTTAATCCTGACGGAAAAACGCCAAATTATTCAACAAACCCAAATTCTGGAATTTTGTCCCCCGACGGTGACGTTGGCGGATATTGGCGGGCTGGATAATCTGAAACTCTGGTTGCAACGGCGGCAACAGGCGTTTGGACAGGCGGCACGGGCGTATGGTTTGCCCTATCCAAGGGGGTTGCTTTTGGCGGGGCTGCAAGGGACGGGGAAATCCCTGACGGCGAAGGCGATTGCCCATCATTGGCATTTACCTTTACTGCGCCTGGATGTGGGGCGGTTGTTTGCCGGGTTGGTGGGGGAATCGGAGAGCCGTACCCGCCAGATGATTCAGCTTGCGGAAGCCCTGGCTCCCTGTGTGTTGTGGATTGATGAAATTGATAAAGCCTTTAGTGCGGTGGACAGTCGGGGGGATAGCGGCACGACCAATCGGGTGTTCGGGACGTTATTAACCTGGCTGGCGGAGAAGGAATCGCCGGTATTTGTGGTGGCGACGGCCAATCAAATTCAAATTTTACCGCCGGAACTGTTGCGTAAGGGGCGTTTTGATGAGATTTTTTTCGTGGGATTGCCCACCTGGGAAGAACGGC
>JAUQVQ010000268.1:0-3190 GCA_039794725.1 Gloeomargarita sp. HHBFW_bins_162 | reverse complement strand
TTGGCCGATCCCAAATGGCGAGGGCAGGTGTTGACCCGTTCGTCCCGGAATATCTACAGCCAGTCGTTGGTGGGTGCCCTGATTCGCCATATTGGGGAAAGTCGCACGGAACGGTGGGCGCAAGGGTTGGCGCAGAATTTAGCCCGCCCGCCCCAAGGGGGAGATACGGATCAAATCCGGGCGGCGGCGGCAGGAGCCGGTAGTCTAGCTATTAGCAATACATATTACTTAATTCGTCTGCTGAAATCGCCCAAACCCGAAGATAAAGAGGCGGGGCAAAAAATCGGGATTATTTTCCCGAACCAGCAGTCTTGGGGCACCCATGTCAATATCAGTGGGGCGGGGATGATCCGCACGGCTCGGAATGCCCGCAATGCTGTGCGGTTCTTGGAATTTCTCGCCACCCGGGAAGCGCAAGAAATGCTGGCGCTGGGGAACAATGAATATCCGGCGGTGGCGGGTGTGCCGATTGACCCGATTCTGGCGAGTTTTGGGACGTTCAAGGCCGATGCGATCAATGCCAGCGTGTTCGGGCGCAACAATGCCCTGGCGTTGAAAATTACCGACCGGGCGGGCTGGGCTTAGGATATGGGGGCTAACCCATTGGTGGCAGAATAGGGCACAATAGGCAACAATACAATGACCGGTGTGTCCTTCTGGTGGGTTAGCTCATGAACTCCTTCGACCCGATAATGGCGTTACAGTCCCGATTGCCCCACGTTTTGCATCCGTTGGCGACGTTGGCCTTCAATTACTGGTGGACGTGGTCGGGACAGCAGTTGCGACTTTTTAGCACGATTGACCACCAGTTGTGGGAAGCATGTCATCACAATCCGGTGTTGTTTTTGCAAAAGGTCAGTCAGGAACGCCTGGATGAGGTGGCGACCGACCCGGAGTACGTGCAGATGCTGCAAACCCTGATGGTGCGGTTCCGGCAGTACATGCAACCCCAGGATTGTCCCTTGGCTCCCCAGATCAGTCCCCAACAGCCGGTGGCCTATTTCTGTGCGGAATTTGGGTTACATGAATCGCTCCCCATCTACTCCGGTGGGTTGGGGATTTTGGCGGGGGATCACCTGAAGTCGGCGTCGGATTTGGCGTTGCCGATGGTGGGGGTGGGACTGCTCTACCGGCAGGGGTATTTCCGGCAACGGTTGAACCGGCATGGTTGGCAGGAAGATTATTACATTGACAATCAATTTACAGAACTGCCTCTGGAATTGATGCGTTTGGAGACGGGCAGGCCGTTGACGGTGCAGGTGGAGATTCGGGGGCGGCAGGTGAAGGCGCACATTTGGCGGGTGCGGGTGGGGCGTACCGACCTGTATCTGATGGATTCGGATATTGAGGAGAATGACCCGATTGACCGGTGGTTGACCGGCCATTTGTACGGGGGCAATCAGGAAACCCGCATTGCTCAGGAAATTCTTTTGGGCATCGGCGGGGTGCGGTTGTTGCAGGTTTTGGGCATTGCGCCGGGGGTGTATCACCTGAATGAGGGGCATGCGGCGTTTGCCCTGTTGGAGGTGGCGCGCTTGGAGATGGAGCGGACGGGGCAATCCTTTTATGCGGTGGAAGCCCGGGTGCGGCAAAAATGCGTCTTTACGACCCATACGCCCGTACCGGCGGGGCATGATGCCTTTTCCCCGGATTTGATGGATTCCTTTTTTGCCACCTATTGGCCGCAGTTGCATCTATCCCGGGAGCAATTTCTCGCTCTGGGTGCCCGGCGGTTGGGCGATCCCTGGGAGTTTTTTAATATGACGGTGCTGGCACTGCGGTTGACCCGGACGGCCAATGGGGTGAGCGAATTGCACGGGGAAGTCTCCCGCCAGATGTGGTCAATTCTGTACCCGGATCGGCCGGTGAACCAAGTGCCGATTGGCGCGATTACCAACGGGGTGCACGCCCAAACCTGGACGGCGCCGCTGATGAGTGAGTTGTTCCGAACCTACGTGCATCCCGAGTGGGAAACCCATCTGTCTGACCCGGAACTGTGGGCGCGGGTGGAGCAAATTCCGGATCGGGAACTGTGGCAGCGGCATCAAACGCTCAAGCAACGGCTCATCAGTTACACCCGGATGCGTTTGTTTAACAGTCGGCAACAGCGGGGGGAACCACCCGAACATCTGGAAACGATTGCCCGTTGGCTTGACCCGCACGTGTTAACCATTGGCTTTGCCCGTCGGTTTAGTCCGTATAAACGGGGGCATTTGATTATTCGTGACCCGGAGCGAGCCAAACGTCTGCTCACCAATCCGGAACGCCCGGTGCAGTTGATTTTTGCGGGCAAAGCCCACCCCGCCGACGAGGAGGGCAAACGGATCATCCAACGGCTGATGGAATGGTGCAGTGACCCAGATTTACAGCATCGGGTGGCCTTTATTGAGGACTACGACATGCACACCGCGCGGTGTCTGGTGCAGGGGGTGGATTTGTGGCTGAATAATCCCCGCCGTCCCCTGGAAGCCTCCGGCACGAGTGGGCAAAAGGTCTGTTTCAACGGGGGGATCAACTTCAGCGTCCTGGATGGGTGGTGGTGCGAGGGCTACCAAGCTGGGGTCAATGGCTGGGCGATTGGCGAAGATTTGCACACCAGCAACCAAGAACTCCAAGACAAACTGGACAGCGAATCCCTCTATCGCCTGCTGGAAACCGAGATTGTGCCTATGTACTACGACCGGGATGCTGAGGGGCTACCCCGTGCTTGGCTCCAACGGATGAAAGCCTCGATTCGCACGAACGTCCCCCGCTTCAACACCGCCCGCATGGTGCAGGACTACATCAACCAGATTTATGTCCCCAGCCCGGAACGAGTGTTAAGCGGCAAAAGTTAGGCAGTAGGCAATGGCACGGGTGATTTGGGATGTGGATTTTTACTCCCGCCCGGTGGTGGATGAGCAGGGGAAAAAACTCTGGGAACTCATCCTCTGTGACCCCCAAGGGAGCGATTGTCTGGTGCAACCCTGCCCGCCGGATCAGGTGAATAGCCAGTGGCTGCACTCTGCCCTGGAACCCTGGGTCAATCAGTACAAAATCACCCACCTGCGCTCGTTTCGGACCCCCATGTTGCCGATGCTGAACCGCGCCTGTGAAGGGCTGCGGGTGACGGTCTTGCCCAGCCGCCGGGTGGTGGCTTTGGCTTACTGGTTGGGGAAACGCTGGCGGACGGTGTACAGTCAAATGCCCG
>JAUQVQ010000267.1:0-3192 GCA_039794725.1 Gloeomargarita sp. HHBFW_bins_162 | reverse complement strand
TGATCCGCCGGGAGCAGGATTTACCCCGAGCCATTCAGGACGTGGGGGGCTACCCGGTGGTACTCAAACCCCTGGATGGCAATCACGGGCGGGGCATTACCCTGGATATTCACAGTCTGGAGCAGGCACAGGTGGCCTATGACCTGGCGATCAGCGAATCCAAGGCGGGGCGGGTGATTGTGGAGCGGTTTCATCCGGGGCACGACCATCGGATTTTGGTGATCAACGGGCGGGTAGTGGCGGTGGCGCAACGGGTGCCTGCCCACGTTACGGGGGATGGCATCCACACGATTGCCGAATTGGTGGCGCAGGTGAACCGAGACCCACAACGGGGCGAGGGGCATGATAATGTACTTACAAAAATCACTTGGGATGAAACCACCGAAAGTATTTTGTCCCAACAGGGTTACCAACCGGGGACGGTCTTGCGCCGGGGGGAAGTGGCTTATTTGAAACGCACGGCGAATCTGAGTACCGGGGGCACGGCGGTGGATTGTACCGATGACATTCACCCGGAAAATGCCTGGTTGGCGGTGCGGGCGGCGGCGGCCATTGGTCTGGACATTGCCGGGATTGACGTGGTGACGACCGATATTACCCGACCGTTGCGGGAAACGGATGGGGTGGTGGTGGAGGTGAACGCCGCTCCGGGGTTTCGGATGCACTACCGTCCCAGCGAGGGGTTGGCGCGCAATGTGGCCGCTCCGGTGGTGGATGCCCTGTTTCCGCCGGGACAGCCTTGCCGGATTCCCATCATTGCCATTACGGGAACGAATGGCAAAACCACGACCACCCGGTTGACCGCCCATTTGCTGAAGCAGATGGGAAAGGTGGTGGGATTTACCACGACCGATGGGACGTATGTGGGGGAATACCTGGTGGAGCCGGGGGACAATACGGGGCCGCAGAGTGCCCGCTTAATCCTGAACGACCCGTTGGTGGAAATGGCGGTTTTAGAGAGTGCCCGGGGCGGGATTTTGCGTTCGGGGTTAGCGTTTCGGGAATGTGATGTGGGGGTGGTATTGAACGTGGCCGCCGACCATTTGGGCAGTTATGACATTGACACCCTGGACGAGATGGCGAAAGTAAAAGGGGTGATTGCCGAGGTGGTGCGGCCGGGGGGCACGGTGGTGCTGAATGCGGACGATGAGCGGGTGGCGGCGATGGCTGAGCGTTCCCGGGGGCGGGCGGCCTATTTCTCCTTGCAGGCGGATAATCCGATTGTGCGTTCCCACCGGCGGCGGGGCGGGCTGGCGGCAGTCTATGACCAGGGGGAACTGTGGCTGTACCAGGGGGAATGGACGTTGCGAATTGTGCGTGCCGCCGATGTGCCGTTGACTTTAGGGGGGCGGGTGCCGTTTATGATTGCCAATGCGTTGGCGGCGACGTTGGCGGCGTTTGCCCAGGGGGTGACGTTGGCACAGATTCGCCAGGGGTTGCGTACCTTTAGCGCTTCGGCCACCCAAACGCCGGGACGGATGAATTTAATCCCGGTGGGGTCGTTTCACGCCCTGGTGGATTATGCCCATAACCCGCACGGGTACGCCGCTGTCGCTGATTTTGTCCGCTCGTGGCACGAGGGGCTACGCATCGGGGTCATCGGGGGGCCGGGCGACCGCCGGGATGAGGATTTGGTGCAGTTGGGCGAAATCGCCGGGCGGGTATTTGACTGGGTGATTATCAAAGAGGACGATGACCGGCGGGGGCGCAGTTTGGGGGAAGCCGCCGAATTGATCCGCGCCGGTTTGACCCAAGCGGGAACCGCCTGCCGCTGGGAGATGATTTTGGATGAAACCACCGCCATTCGCACGGCTCTGAGTAAGGCCACGCCGGGGAGTTTGGTGGTCATTTTCCCCGAACAGGTGAAGCGGGCGTTAGAATTGATTCGTGCCAGTGGTCATGGGTCGCCCACCCAAGCATGAATTCCCCCTGTTTATTGCTCATTGACGGCCATTCCCTGGCGTTTCGGGCGTACTATGCGTTTGCCAAGGGGCGGGAGGGGGGACTGCGTACCAAAACCGGCATTCCCACCAGCATTACCTACGGGTTTTTGAAGGCGGTTTTAGAGGTCTTAAACCAGCAAAATTTTACCCATTTAGCCGTTGCCTTTGACCGGGGGGAACCCACATTTCGTCATGAGGCCGATGCTCGCTACAAAGAGGGGCGCACGGAAACTCCCGAAGATTTTCATATTGATATGGCGCATTTACACGAGTTGTTGATTGCCTTAAACATCCCCATTGTGACGGCTCCCGGTTATGAAGCGGATGATGTGTTGGGAACCCTTGCGAAACGCGCTGTTCAGGATGGTTTTACGGTGAAAATTTTATCGGGAGATCAGGATTTATTTCAGTTGGTGAATGAGCAGATTCATGTTCTGCATTTGAGTAATCAAACCAGTCGTCCCCAGGAATTTGCCCCGGCGCAAGTGGTGGAAAAATTGGGGATTACTCCGGCGCAAGTGGTGGATTACAAAGCTCTGTGTGGGGATAGTTCCGATAACATTCCCGGTGTGCGAGGGATTGGGGCAAAAACGGCAGTTACGTTGCTGAAACAATACCCGAATTTGGATGAACTGTACGCCCACGTGGACGAATTGCCCAAGGCTCAAAAGCAAAAATTAATTGAGGGGAAAGAGGATGCCTATCACTCTCGCTTTATGGCAACGATTAACCAAGATGTACCCCTAGACATTGATTGGGAATCCTGTCGGTTGGTCGGGTTTGATATTGTGGGAGTCTTACCTCTGTTGGAAGCATTGGAATTACAATCCTTTCAGCGACAAATTGACCAACTTTATACCCGCTTAGGAGGAACATTACACCTAGAATTAGATGGGGATTTATCCTTTTTTTCGGCAGAAGATACCTTAAAAACCAAGCAAGTGCATCTCCCTTTTCAGGTACAAATTATTACTAATGAAACCCAATTAGAACAACTGGTGGATACGCTGAAAAAATGCACTCAAACGCCGGTAGCGTGGGATACGGAAACCACTGCCCTGGAACCGAGGGATGCTGAGTTGGTGGGGATTGGCTGTTGTTGGGCGAAAGACCAAGTGGCTTATATTCCGGTGGGGCATCACCAGGGGGAACAATTATCTAAAAATGTGGTGTTTCGTTATCTCCAACCCATCTTAGAAAGTGCCACCCACCCCAAAGTTTTACAGAATGCCAAATTTGACCGCAACAT
>JAUQVQ010000266.1:0-3201 GCA_039794725.1 Gloeomargarita sp. HHBFW_bins_162 | reverse complement strand
AATGGCTACGAGTGGTTGGCGGTGGGAGCCGGGATTTTGGCCGGGATCACGGGCTGGCGGGGCTGGCGGGTTTGGCAGAGGCACGAACGGTTTGAGCGGATGTTTTGAAGGTGCGCAACAGAACACATAGCCATTCCCAAAGAGCACCTCTAAAAATTGGCAATGAACGGTCGCCGGGGGGCATCCCCCGACGTTGGTTCTATGGCTACACCCCTGTAACTTTTGTCCCAAATTCAAAAGGGATTACCCTACTATTAGGGAACCGGATAGACCGTCACTTGCACGCCCCAGGAACCGAGGCGACCCGTATTACACCCCTGCGGTATCCCCATCGCACCAATTTGTATGGTATGACTGCCTGGACTGAAGCCTCTCCCGAGAAGCAAAGAAGCCTGTTGCCCCGGATGCAGAACTTCAGTTTCTATCCATTCCCAACTGTTGTTGACGGTAAAGTATTTGATAGGGGAGCAGTGGGTTGTCGGTGCTCGTAGAGTAATACCGTATCTAACTTGACGACCCTCGGAATTGAAGTTCACAATGGCAAACTTATCGCACACTTGTCCAGTGGATGTACAATTAACCACCTGATTAATGGGATTGGCGTGAGCAATTGTGGGGGAGACAGCGAAACTAGAAACTGCAACACCACATAAAGTGGCAATCTGAAGGATGAAGTGGTGGCGAAACATGGGAAAACCTCTATTGGGTGTATTATTATGACTATCTAATTATCAGTAAAGGAACGGGTAGGTTAATAGGAAATAGCTCACCCGATTAGGGCGATTTCGATCACATGATCATGGTTAGAAATGCCTCTCTCTGTGCAAACAGGTCAAGTATCTGTCAACTGGAATCCAGGGAACCTCTATTAATCCATGATGAGCAGTCACAGGGGGGTAGCCCTCTAAAAATTGCCGATCAGCGGTCGCAGGGGGGTATCCCCCGTCTCTGGTTTTCCGTAATTTCTGGATTCGCACTAAGAGATTCTGTAGCCGCTTGAATAAATAGAGGTTCCCTTAAGGGCACTTCTAAAAATTGGCAATTAGCAGTCGCAGGGGGGCACCCCCCGTCTCTGGTTCTCCGTAATTTCTGGATTCTAACCGAGAGATTTTTTCCCCGATTGAATAAATAGAGGTGCCCTTAAGTATTTATGCTAAAAAATGAGTAGTAGTCACCCACAAGCCAAGGACTCATGCCCGATTTTTTAGACGCATTTGATGTGATTGTGGTGGGAGCCGGTCATGCGGGCTGTGAAGCAGCATTGGCCGCCGCTCGTTTGGGATGTCGAACCCTATTGCTGACCTTGAATTTGGATCGCATCGCCTGGCAACCCTGTAATCCGGCGGTGGGGGGGCCGGCTAAATCCCAGTTGGTGCATGAGGTGGATGCGCTGGGGGGTGAAATCGGCAAAATCACCGACCGGACGTATTTGCAAAAACGCTTGCTGAACCATTCCCGCGGGCCAGCCGTGTGGGCGTTGCGGGCACAAACGGATAAACGGGAATACGCCAAAGTAATGCGCCAGGTGGTGGAAAACCAACCCAACCTGCTGGTGCGGGAAGGGATGGTCACGGATTTAATCCTGGGTGCCAACGATGAAGTGACGGGGGTTGCCACGTATTTTGGGGTCAATTTTGCTGCCAAAGCCGTCATCCTCACCACCGGTACGTTTCTGGGCGGACGGATTTGGGTGGGCAATCACTCCCTGGCGGCGGGACGAGCCGGGGAGTTTGCCGCCGAGGGGTTGACGGCGAATTTGCAACGGCTGGGGTTTGAAGTCGGTCGTTTGAAAACGGGTACTCCGGCTCGGGTGGACAAACGCACGGTGGATACGACCCATTTGGAGCCACAACCCGGTGATCCCGACGTGCGCTGGTTTAGCTTTGACCCGGACGTGTGGCAGGAGCGGGAACAACTGCCCTGTTATCTCACCCGCACAACCCACGAAACCCACCGCTTGATTCGGGAAAATTTACATCTGTCGCCGGTATATGGGGGTTGGGTGGAGGCGAAAGGCCCCCGCTATTGCCCCAGCATTGAAGATAAAATTGTGCGATTTGCGGACAAAGAATCCCACCAAATTTTCCTGGAACCGGAAGGGCGAGATATTCCCGAATTGTATATTCAAGGCTTTTCGACCGGGTTACCGGAAAATATCCAATTAGCCTTATTGCGAACCTTACCGGGGTTAGAACACTGCGTGATGTTGCGTCCTGCTTATGCGGTGGAATACGATTACCTGCCCGCCACCCAATGCGCCCCCACCTTGATGACCAAGAAAATTCAAGGGTTATTTTGTGCCGGACAAATCAATGGCACCACCGGATATGAAGAAGCCGCCGCCCAGGGAATCGTAGCCGGGATCAACGCCGCCCGTTATGTTTCCGGTCAAGAATTGATTATTTTCCCCAGAGAACAAAGTTACATTGGCACGCTCATTGATGACCTGTGTACGCGCGATTTGCGGGAACCCTACCGGATGTTGACCTCTCGCTCCGAGTACCGGTTGCACCTGCGTTCCGACAATGCCGATGAACGGCTCACCCCCTTGGGACGGGAAATTGGTCTGATTGATGACCGCCGCTGGCAGATTTACCAGGACAAACAACGCCAGATTGCCCAGGAGCGGGAACGCCTGCGCCAGCTTCGCATCAAACCCCACGACCCGGTGGTGGCACAATTGCAGGCGATGGGAGAACCCGTCCGCACTGCGGTAACCTTAGCCGAATTGCTCACCCGTCCGGGGGTGCATTACGAACATTTGGTGCATTGGGGGTTGGGACTGCCGGATTTAGAGCGTTCTGTGCGCGAAAGCGTGGAAATTAGCCTCAAGTACGCCGGTTATTTACACCGCCAGAGCCAACAAATCGAACAAGCGCAAAAATACGCCCAGCGACGTTTACCTGTAGATATTGACTACAATCGCATTACTACGCTATCAATGGAAGCACGGGAGAAACTAAGTCACGTTCGCCCCCTCACTCTTGGTCAAGCCGCCCGCATTGGCGGTGTCAATCCCGCAGATATTCAAGCTCTATTAATTTACTTAGAACTTCATCACCGGATTTCTGCATGAATTATCCCCCCCTTGAACCCCAGTTGGAAGCCGAGGCGGAAGCCCTCCTGGACGATGTATTTGCCCGGTTGGAGTCGCCTTTACCACCCCGCTGTTTACCCCCAGCCACTCAAGCGCAACCGTTG
>JAUQVQ010000265.1:0-3201 GCA_039794725.1 Gloeomargarita sp. HHBFW_bins_162 | reverse complement strand
GGCATTTTTGTGGCAAAGTGGACAGCAGGGGTGATTCCGCCTGCGACCCCAACAGACTGTAACAGATTATCACGAACCTTCACAAGTCTGGGATGGATTATCAACAAGCCGGAGTGAATTTAGCAGCGGCACGGGCATGGGTGGAGACGATTCGCCCGGCGGTTGGGCGCACCCGGATTCCCGGGGTGTTGGGAGGGATTGGCGGGTTTGGGGGCTGTTTTCAACTCCCGGCGGGGTATCACGAACCCGTGTTAGTAGCCGGAACCGATGGGGTTGGCACCAAGCTCAAACTGGCGCAAATGCTTAATAAACACGACACGATTGGCATTGATTTGGTCGCCATGTGTGTTAATGATGTATTGACAAGCGGGGCAAAACCATTATTTTTTTTGGATTACATAGCGACCGGGGTTTTAGACCAGGGCATCCTCACCGCCGTGATTGAAGGCATAACGGTGGGCTGTGAGCAAAGTGGCTGTGCCTTGTTGGGGGGGGAAACGGCGGAAATGCCGGGATTTTATGCGCCGGGCGTGTACGATTTGGCGGGGTTTTGTGTGGGGGTGGTGGAACGGCGGAACCTGCTCGACGGTTCCCAGGTGCAGATTGGCGATGTGGCGGTGGGATTAGCCAGCAGTGGCGTGCATAGTAATGGCTATAGTTTGGTGCGAAAAATTCTGGAATCGTCAGGCGAAAATATATTAGAAATCCTGGCGCAAACACCCCTAGAATTAGGCGGCAAAACGCTAGGAGACGTGTTGTTAACCCCTACGGTCATTTATGTACCGGCGGTTAATGCTTTACGAGCGCAGGGCATTGACATTCATGGCATGGCGCATATTACCGGGGGGGGATTGCCGGAAAATTTACCCCGCTGTTTAGGTGAAAATCAATATATTGAAATTCAGTGGCAAAATTGGCAGTGGCCGGGGATTTTTCACTGGTTAGCCACCCAGGGAAACGTCAGTGAATTGGGGATGCGAGAAACGTTTAATCTCGGCATTGGTTATGTGGTGATTGTGCCGCCCATCCACGTTCATCAGGCGCAAGGGGTGCTGGCGGAATTCGGGATCGAGACTTATATAATAGGGGAAGTTACTCCCAACCCAATCAGTCCATGAATAGCCCTTCTGAGCCGACCCTGGGGGATATTTTGTCCGAACTGCGGGGACTGGGCCAAGATGTCAATGAACTTAAGCAGGATGTGGATGCACTCAAGCAGGATGTGGAGGGTCTCAAAAAAGACATTGCCGATATTCGCAGGGAATTAGCTGCCGAGGTCAAACGCTGGGATGAACGCTATTACCAGCTTTCTCAGGATACCTTGGGGTTTGCCCGTTATGTGATTGTTTCGGGGGTGATTGTTGCGGTTTTGGCACCCGTATTCCGCTTTGGTTTCGAGCAGCTGCTCGTATCTTTTCGTCCCTAGAGGCTAGTTCAATTCTTAAACGCATAAATTTCTATAGCAATCCGATTTGATTTTAGAACGGTAGTTTCGACCAGAGGACAACCCTATGAGCATCCAAAGATTAGAGAGAACTAGAGGCGGGGGTACCCCCTGCGACTTCTTTTTCTTTTGAGATTTTGTTCCATTTTCAGCTAGGATTGCTATATGTCCCACCTTACCGACTATCGCTCGTTCGTTACGGATGCCCTCAGCCGCTTCCAGGGGCAGGTGGATTTTTTGAGCATCCGTTTGGAAACGATTAATAGTACTGATATTGTCCTCCGCAGTCGGCGCATCGAGGCACTGGGTGAACGCTTATCCATCGGGGGGCAGGTGCGGGCGTGCCACCGGGGTGGTTGGGGATTTACCAGCTTCAATTCTGTGGAAACATTAGCTGAACATGTGCAGTATGCCATCAGTGCGGCCAAGGCGGTGGGTACGGAAGAGACGCACCTGGCCGAGATTGCCCCTGTCCAACACCAGTGCGGTAACTTTATCACCGGCATTGACCCGCAAAATGTCCCTCTGTCTGACAAAAAAGCCCTGTGCGAACATTATCAAGATGTGCTAAGTTCTGTATCGGATAAAATTAGTACAACTACAGTACGATATGGGGATGCCGCCCACCGGGTCATTTTGGCCACCTCGGAAGGCACGCTGATTGACCAGTCTTGGGTGGATATGGAAATGCGCTTTAGTGCGACGGCGACGGGGGATGGTGTGGTGCAGGTGGGGCGAGAGACAACGGGTTCACGGCGGGATTATCAGGACTTGGTCGGGTTGGATGAAGCGGTGCGGGGGGCGGCGGCACGGGCGGTGCAGGCGTTGTCTTTGCCCAAGGTGCCGGGGGGGGTGTACCGGGTGGTGATTGACCCGATTTTGACGGGGTTGTTTGTGCATGAGGCGTTTGGGCATTTATCGGAGGCGGATATGCTCTACGAAAACCCCGATATGTTGGAGGTGATGACCTTGGGGCGGCGGTTTGGCACGGCGGAATTGCAGATTTACGACGGGGCGGCGGTAGCGGGGCATCGGGGCAGTTATCTCTACGATGACGAGGGGGTTCCGGCAACGGTGACGCAGTTGATTACCGATGGGGTGTTGACGGGGCGATTGCATTCGCGGGAAACGGCGGGCAAATTGGGCGAAAAGCCCACCGGCAATGCCCGTTGTTTGAGTTACCATTACCCCCCCCTGGTGCGGATGACGAATACGTGGATTGCGCCGGGGACGGCCTCAGTTGCTGACTTGTTGCAGGCGATGGGAGATGGGATTTATGCCCGCAATTGGTTGGGGGGGATGACCAACGGGGAAATGTTTACGTTTACGGCGGGGGAAGCCTGGCGGGTGCGGGGGGGAAATTTAGCTGAGCCGGTGCGGGATGTCACCCTGACGGGCAATGTGTTTCACACTTTGGCGCAGATTGAGGGGATTGGCAATGATTTGGTCTGGGATGAATCAGGCGGCTGTGGTAAAGGGGGACAAAATGGCCTGCCGGTGGGGTGTGGTGGGCCAAGTTTGCTGATTCGAGATGTGGTGATTGGGGGGGACTGAGCAATTCAGGATTCGGGGTGCTAGACAATCCATCCCCAATGGGCAATAGAGCGATTCTTTTTAAGTCTGGAACAAGGGTCGCAGGGGCGCAGCCCCCGTCTCTGGTTCTCTCAAATTTATTGGCTCTCAAGGGCACCTCTAAAAATTGGTGATGAGCGGTCGCAGGGGCGCAGCCCCCGTCTCTGGTTCTCTCAAATTTATTG
>JAUQVQ010000264.1:0-3240 GCA_039794725.1 Gloeomargarita sp. HHBFW_bins_162 | reverse complement strand
ACCAAAGGCGGGGCTACGCCCTGCGACCGCTAATTGACAATTTTTAGAGGTACTCTGTAGCAATCCTAAAAGGTTAAGAGACAAAATAGGCCAAAGAACCAAAACGGGGGCGGTGCCCCTGCGACCCCTGTTGCAAACTCAAAAAGAATTGTCATAGCCAAGTAAGGTAAGGGTGTCGCTTCAAGATTCTGACTGAAGAACCAAAGGCGGGGCTACGCCCTGCGACCGCTAATTGACAATTTTTAGAGGTACTCTGTAGCAATCCTAAAAGGTTAAGAGACAAAATAGGCCAAAGAACCAAAACGGGGGCGGTGCCCCTGCGACCCTTGTTGCCAATTCAAAAGGGATTGCTATAGAGGTATCCAGATTTACATCTCAGCCGACCGCCACACCGTAGGGTTGCCCCAACTGTTGCAACTGTCGCACCAGTAAACTGAGGAATAACCCCACATCGGTCACGACACCAACCGATTCCAACGAACCCCGGTCTGCCAATTTGGTCACCACCGCCGGGTTAATATCCACACAGATCAATTTCACCCCTGCCGGTGTCATGTTGCCGACACCAATCGAATGCAGCATCGTTGACAGCATCAAAATCATTTCGGCACCCTTGATCAATTGGCTGTACTCGGTTTGCGCTTGAATCAAATCCATGCGCGTTTCCGGTAGGGGACCATCATCCCGGATCGAACCCGCCAGGGAAAAAGGTACCCCACGCCGAATACACTCATAAAAAATCCCCGATGTGATCACCCCCGCTTCGACCGCCGCCCGGATACTGCCATAACGCCGGATGAGATTGATCGTTTTCAAATGATGCCGATGTCCCCCCTTGACCGCTCGCCCCCGTGCCAAGTCCACCCCCAGAGAAGTCCCGTACAGACTTTGTTCTAAATCATGAACGGCAATCGCATTTCCCCCCAACAATGCCTGCACATACCCTTCTCGGATCAAGGTTGCCAGATGCGGCCCCCCGCCCGTGTGAATCGTAACCGGACCGGCAACCACCACCGTTTTGCCACCCCGTTCCCGAATCCGCCGTAGCTCCCAGGCGATCTCTTCCACCACCAACTCCACCCGCCGCTCGCTGGATACCCCAGATTCCATAAAGCCAAATTCCTGACCCCGCTCCTGGGTTTGTTTATGCAATGTATGAATACCGTCCACCCCACAGACCACCCGATCCCCCACCTGTAAATCCCGAATTAGACGACAGGTAGCGGTTGTCTCCGTCACCACGATCACCCCATCCATCCGCTGGTTTTGCACCGGTAACCATTGCTGGTTGTAGTAAATTTCGGTGGGATAAATGGTGGTCACATAAAAATCTTCGGGAGCCACACCGGGTTGGGTCACAGTTTCCAAACGCACCGGCGTTTCCGGGGCATCCAGCAGGCGGGCACCCAAATCAATCAAATTGTTCAAAATGCTGTCTAAGAGACTTTCCGTCGGTGCCGAAACCCAAAGATGGATCACCGAAGGGTCGGGACGATGCGCCCCCAAATGGAACTGCTCGATCTGAAAACTGCCCCCCCCGTCCGTAATCCGATCCAAGGCTTCCGTGAGCAAATCGCTGTCCACCAAATGCCCCTGCAGAGACACCAAGCGCCGCGTCACCCCCGCCACCACCGTTGGCACCCGATGCACCGGCTCATCCAACCGCAAGGTCAGACATTTGGCCGCTCCCCCCGCCTTGAGGAACTCGCTCAACTCTGTGGTGATGACTGTAAATCCCAAACTTTGCAGGCGTTTCTGCAGGTCAGCGCTCATGGAATTGGCGATAATGACCCCGTCAATTTCCACCGCATTACAGGCAAAATGAATCGCATCCGCTTCACTCACCGGAATCCGTTTTTCGGGGGGAATGCGTAACTCAATCAAATGATTGGAATAGGTATCGAACGCCGGGGGATAGTACAATAAATATCCGTCACTCAAGGGACAAAAACAGGTATCCAAATGATAAAAACGCTTATCAATTAAATGTAATGATAGGACTTCTAGGGATAACCATTTCGCCAAATAGGGATGGGATTCTAACATCGAACGGAACCCATAACCACACCACAACCACCCCTGTCCCCGGTCTAACAGGGCATCCCCCGCCCCCTCAAACGCAATCCCTGCCGGTAATTCCAGCACGTGATACCCCTGCTTGGTAAACCATTCCCGAAAATGAGGTTGTTCCCCTTGCCGCTCCGGGTGATAAAACTGGCTCAATACCACCGTCTGATTCACAATCAACCCCGCATTGGCAGTAAAGACCATATCCGGCCAGCCCACCGCCGGGGTCAACGTTTCCACCTGTACATATCGGGTCAGAATTTCATACAGTTTTTGCCACTGCTGCACAGCCCGCTGTTGGGACGAACGCTGGACATTCCCTTCCATCCAAGGGTTAATCACATAATTGACTTGATAATGATCCGGTGGGCACATTAAATAACGCAAACGACTCATAGGAAACCCAGCAAAGTACCGCCCCTTATTTTAGCCGCAAACGTGCCATTGACATACCTACTCACACCGGTGCATTAACCGACAAATTTTGCACAATTCCTAAGATTTTGTGTCGAAGCATACGGAATGCTCGTGATATGGCAATCCCTTTTGAATTGGCAACAAGGGTCGCAGGAGCATAGCCCCCGGATTTGGTTCTTTCTTTCTTCTTTGTTGGGGAACCAAGGGCGGGGGTACCCCCTACTTCCTTCGGAATTTTGTTCCATTTTCAGTTGGGATTACTATATGCACGGGTACTGATCAACGCCAATTCAACCATTTCCTCCTGGGGTTGATGCAAAGCAATTTTAATATCTGGTCCAAAAAAACTGGTTAATTTCTCAGCTTTGTCTTGCCAAGTTGTTAAGGGTACATCGGGGGAATCAAAGGTAAGTACCAACGTATAATGATCATCCCGTAATTCTTCATGAATCCCCACCAAAACCGGCCATTCTTCCTCACTATTGCCTAATTTCAATCGTTCCAAAGCACTCCCTAAATGGGCTTTTTCGCCGTAACGGTAACGGGTAACTTCCTGACGGATTTGATTTTGGGTGGGAGTAGCGTGGGTACGCTGTGCCATCACCTCTGGGGGAGTCGGTTTCAGCCAAGGCACCGGGGGCAATTCCGCCGCTTTGAGGGCTAAGCCACCCAGTAACAAGGGAATGCCGTAGAAAAACCCAGCCAAGTTCAATGTGGGCATATCCGCAAAATACGCTCCCAATCCCACTAGGGTTA